>JADFNE010000004.1 GCA_022563535.1 Myxococcales bacterium | reverse complement strand
TCGCTACAACGCATGGCAGTGCATCGGGCTCGCGGGAGACGATCGCCCCGCAGACTGCGACAATTCCGAACGCAAACGCACGATTCAGGAGCGCGCCTGGACCTCGCCCATCTGGTATACACCGCCGGTTTGAGCTGGCGGGTCGCTGGCATCAGTTCAAGCTGCCGTCTCAGTTGTTCTGACGGCGCGCAGGTTGTCGAAGACGTAGATCCCCAGGGCGAGCCAGATTGCGATGAAGCCAAATATCTGCGCTGGGGTAACGGCTTCGCCGTAAAGCATGAGCCCGAGTGCAAGCTGGATGGACGGCGCCAGATATTGAAGCATTCCGACCATTGAAAGTGGAATGAGTTGGGTGGAAATCCCGAACAGCAATAGCGGCACTACGGTGATGACACCCGTGAAAGGCAACCACGCCCAATTCACGCTGCCCGCCACGACCTGGCTTTGACCGTCCGCGATCAGGATGGCCAGCCACAGAGCCAGGGGAATGGCTGCGGTACCGGTTTCGATGACGAGACCTTCGAGCGGTTCCGCAGCGTCGGCCTGCTTCTTCAAGAGACCGTAGAGGGCGAAGGTGACGGCGAGCCAAAGCGATATCCACGGGGGTTGGCCGGCTGCAAAGGTCATCACCACCACGCCGATCGCCGCGATCGCGATCGCAATCTGGACCCTGGGGCTCAACCGCTCGCCCATCACCACGACCCCGAGGGCCACGCTCATGAGGGGATTGATGTAGTACCCCAAGCTGACTTCTACGATATGGCCGTGAGTCACCGCCCAGAGAAACATCACCCAGTTCAGGCTGAGGAGCGCTCCGGCGACCACGCCGATGACGAGGGTCCGCCGCCCCGGCTGAACGCCGCCCGCAGCAGCGCCCCTCGACGCGCCTGACGGCCACCACGAGCAACAGAATCAGCAGCGCCCACAGCACTCGCCAGGACAAGATCTCGAACGGGGGTACTTGCTTGATGGCGTTCCAAAAGATCGGGCTTCCGCCCCACACGACGTAGGCCGCAACACCAGAAAGGATCCCGCGACGGATATCCAATGAACCTCCTCAACGGTGTCCTCGAGAACATTCCCCAACAACAACCACGGGCGCGGCAGAAATCAGCGTAGACGATCTCGCGACTGGGCGCGTGAGGGCGAGTTGGAATCGTGTTGAAGTCCCCCTCCCGGGCGCCGACGATTCTCGGAGTGCATTCTCGCGAATTCAGCAGCTCTCGAAATCGGGCTGGACTTCGCTGGCTACACCTGACAGAGTAGTTGCGTTCGCCGCTCGCACGGCGTGCGGTCGACGGGGAGGTGATATGGCCCACTACAACTACAATTACGACCGACTCTCGGTACAAGACAATTCGTTTCTCCTGATGGAGTCAGAAAGTTCGCACATGCACGTTTCCTCCACGCTGGTCTATGAGGCCGGTCCGCTGCGCACGGAAGATGGAGGGATCGACATCAACCGCATCATGTGTGCGACCGAAAGCTTCTTGCATCGCATTCCTCGTTACCGTCAAAAGCTTCACTTCATACCCTTCTTCGATCATGCAGTATGGGTCGACGACCGTCACTTCAAACTCGACTATCACGTGCGCCATACCGCGTTGCCCGATCCGGGCACAGACGAGCAGTTGCAGAAGCTCTCATCGCGGATCATGGCGCAGCCGCTGGATCGCGCGCGACCGCTCTGGGAAACCTGGATCGTCGAGGGGCTCGAGGGGGATCGATTTGCGGTCATCACGAAGATTCATCACTGCATGATCGATGGAGCGTCCGGGCTGGACCTGGCCCAGATCATGATGTCGCCCTCCCCCGTTCGGGACCTCGCCGAAGTGCCGCGCTTCATTCCCAGGCCGGTGCCGAGTCCCATGGATCTCGTGCTGGGCGAGGTGGCGTATCGACTGAGCTTGCCCATGAAGGCCGTGCAAGGTTTGCGTGAGTTCGCGAGCCAGAGCGAAAGCGTTGTCGCCGAGATCGGCAAGCGAGCCAAGATTCTGGGTTCGATGCTCGGCATGGGGTTGACTTCGACCCGAACCGCTCTGAACGGACCGTTGGGGCCGCACCGAAGTTTCGCCTGGCTGGACACGCCGCTCGAGGACATCAAAGCGATGCGTCGAGGACTCGACTGTTCGGTCAACGACGTCGTGCTCACGATCGTCACCGGCGCCATTCGCGGCTACATGCTGCGACGTGGCGTCGATCCCGCGACGCAGGAATTCAAGATCTCGGCCCCCGTCAGCGTGCGGCGAAACGAAGAACAGGGGAAGCTCGGCAACCGGGTTTCATCGTGGATCCTCGCACTTCCGGTGCACGAGGAAAAACCGCTGGATCAGCTAAAGCAGATTTATACGACCACCCAACGGTTGAAGGAGACCAATCAGGCGCTCGGCGTGGAGATGCTGATGACCGTGGCCGAGTGGACCCCGGCCAGCCTGCTCTCCCTGGGTTCGCGATCTGCGAACGGCCCGGTGAATTCCATCGTCACCAACATCCCCGGACCGCAGTTTCCGCTCTACATGCAGGGCTCGAAGTTGTTGGGGATCTACCCGCAGGTACCACTGCTCGAAGGAATGGGGCTCGGGATTGCGCTGATGAGCTACGACGGCACGATCTGCTGGGGATTCAATGCCAACCCGGACGTGGTGCCCGACCTCCAGGAGTTCGTAAAATTGATTGCAGCGTCGACCAAGATGGTGGCCGAAGCGGCGGGAGTCGTGCTCTCGAGTTCGCTTCAGCAGAACCTCGAGTTTTCAAGACGCGAAACCGAGACCGAAGCGAGCGAGAGCGAGGAGTCTGAGTAAGACTCGCGTTCACTCGAAAGCCCTCTGGTCCGGAGCAATCTTGATCCGTATACACCTCTGCCGACTCTGTGTGTTCATCCTCGTCGCGGTTCTGGCCGGGGGAGTGGCTGTTGCCGATGGTCCCCGCAATGTGATCTTGATCATCGGCGACGGCATGGACGATCATCAAATCACCATTGCCCGAAACTATCTCGTGGGTGCCCGGGGACGCTTGACCCTCGACACCATGCCCCTGCGCAGCACTGCACAAGTCTTGACCGTTTCAAATGATGACCCCGAACAAGTGGTCTACGTGGCCGATTCGGCCAACACCGCGACGTCTCTTGCGACGGGGGTCGTCACCAGCCGTGGGCGTCTGTCCACGACCGCTGGCTCGGACCAGGACATCACCACGATCATTGAACTGGCCCAAGCCGCTGGACTGAAAACCGGGATCGTCTCCACCTCGAGCGTCACCGACGCGACTCCGGCTGCATTCGTCGCCCACATCAGCCAGCGGTTCTGTGAAAACCCGACCGCGATGGAAGAAGTCGTCTTTCGCGAGGTCCACCTCGGCAATTGTTTGCCTGACCTCAAACGAAACGGAGGCCTGGGATCGATCGCCGAACAGATCGCGGACTCTGACGTGGATGTCGTGTTGGGCGGCGGCAAGAAACATTTCGCACCCGAGGCCGAAGGCGAACACCACAGTGTTCTCGAAGCTGCGATCAAGAACGGCTTCCACGTCATCACGTTGGCATCTGAACTCGACGCCGCACCCCGGGATCGCAAGCTCCTGGGATTGTTCGCGGCAAGTCATATGCCCGTTCGTTGGCAAGGGGAAGGCGGACGAACCGCTGAAAAACCCGAGACGAGTTTCCTGCATTCGTTCCACCGCTACCTGGGAGAAGTAATCTACCCCGAACCGATGACCTGCGAGGCGAACCCGACCGCAACGGGAGTGCCATCGTTGCAGCAGATGACTGACGCGGCTCTCCGCCACCTCTCTGGGGACGGGGGCAAGGGTTTCTTTCTCACCATCGAGTCGGCCTCGATCGACAAGCAGTCCCACGTCCGGAACTCGTGCGGCGCCATCGGCGAACTGGAGCAACTCGAAGAGGCGCTTCAGAGTGCGCTGTCTTTCGCCGAGGCGCATCCTGAAACCCTGATCCTGGTTACAGCCGATCACGGTCAGGCGGCTCAGCTGGTACCCAATGAGAGTCTTTTTGTCGAGTTTGGCGTACCGATCTACTCGCCGGGTCGTCTGGTTCGCTTGAAGACTCGCGACGGAGCCATCCTGGTCGTCAACTACGCGACCAACGATTTCGCGTTGGAAGAACACACGGGGGTGAATGTGCCGGTGTTTGCGAATGAAATCGGGGTGGGGCGAGTCCCGGCGATGGTTTCTCAGCCGGAATTATTCGAGATCATGGCGGAGTACCTGGGGTTGAAGGGCGAGAACCGTGGCACTGGACACTTTGTCAGTCGCTAGATAGTATGGTGCCAGACAATCTGGCGGAACGGTCTCCACAGACCTTCCACCTTTTGTATGGAAGACCACCTTTTGTATAGAAGAGAGTCCCCCCTTGGCAAAAACTTCAAGTCACGAGCTCGATGCACCGCCCTGGCTCAGGGTTGAAGCGACGCTGATGTCGCTGTCCCGGGACATTCGGCGGGCGTACGACCTGCGCTTGCAAGAACTCGGGTTGAATCTCTCCGAGGCGAGTACCCTCGCCTACACCCAGGAGTCGGGGCCGCTCATGCAGGCGGATCTGGCGAGGCATCTGGGAATCGGGCGCGCGGCCATGGGATCCCTGGTCGATTCTCTCGAGCAACTGGAACTCGTCGAGCGTCGCCCGAAGCCCGGCGATCGTCGCGTCTGGTTGGTGGCGGTCACGCCTTCGGGGGGTGAGGTCGTCCGCCAGGTATTGAAGATCGACGAAAAATTGCGAGCCGAACTGCGCGCGGGGATCTCGCGCAAGGAACGGCGCGAACTCGCACAATTACTCAACCGCCTGCGCGAAAATATGGGCCGGGTGTTTTTAGAAGACTAGGGAGTAGCAAGATGGACGTTTCGAACGGCTCGGCTCTCATCACCGGTGGTGGCTCTGGACTCGGTGAAGCATGTGCCCGCAGACTGGCAGCTGCTGGAGCAAAATGCGTGATCCTCGACATGAACGAAGAGAAGGGCAAGCAAGTCGCGAGCGATCTCAGCGGCGAATTCGTCAAGGCCGACGTATCCAATGCAGAGCAGGTTCAGGTGGCCGTGGAGACGGCAGTGGGTTTGGCGCCGTTGCGCGTACTCGTCAACGGCGCCGGGATCGGCAATGCCGGGCGCACGGTTGATCGCAAGGGTGAACCCTTCAACTACGAAGCCTTCGAGTTCGTGATTCGGGTAAATCTTCTCGGCACGTTCAATTGCATTCGACTGGCAGCCGCGATGATGGCCAAGATGGAGCCGCTGGACGACCAGGGCCAACGCGGTGCCATCGTCAACATGGCTTCGGTTGCGGCCTTCGACGGCCAGATCGGACAATGTGCCTACTCGGCTTCAAAGGGGGGTGTCGTCGGAATGACGCTTCCCATCGCCCGGGACCTGTCGGCGATCGGCGTGCGCGTCAACACGATCGCCCCCGGTCTGTTCGATACCCCGATTTACGGTCAGGGAGAAGCCAGCGAAGCCTTCAAGGCGAAGCTCGGCCAGAGCGTTCTGTTCCCCAAGCGACTTGGATTTGCAGACGAACTCGCCTCGATGGTGATGGAACTTCTGACCAACGACTACATGAACGGCGAAGTCGTGCGTGCAGACGGTGGCGTGCGCCTTCCCCCTAAATGAATCAAGGAGCGATTCATGGCAGATGAAGTCCTCGTAGAACGGCGCGATCGCGTGTTGCTGATCACGCTCAATCGCCCTGAAGCACGCAACGCCGTGAACTCGGCGCTGGCCGGCGCATTGGTCGCGGCGATCGAAGAACTCGATTCGGACAACGGGCTCAGCGCGGGAGTATTGACCGGGGCCGGCAACGGGTTCTCGTCGGGGATGGATCTCAAGGCCTTTGCCAGCGAAGGTCCGCCCAAGGGGTTCGACCAATTCTTGCGCAACGGCGCACAGAAGCCGTTGATCGCCGCGATCGAGGGCTTTGCCCTGGCGGGTGGACTCGAGATCGCATTGAGTTGCGATCTGCTCGTCGCGGCCAACAACGTTCGGTTCGGTATTCCCGAAGTGGGCGTGGGACTCTTTGCCGCGGGTGGTGCATTGATGCGCTTGCCCCGGGTTGTCCCTTATGGCGTCGCGATGGAGATGGCGTTGACGGGAGATCCGATCAGCGCTGCGAAGGCCCACGAATACGGTCTCGTCGCTCGGCTTGCGGAACCCGGCCAGGCGGCAGCCGAGGCGATCAAGTTGGCGACCCGCATTGCGCAGAACGCTCCGCTCGGGGTCGCGGCTTCGAAGCGGCTCATCGTCGATTCATTTGGGCGCACGGAAGAGGAGTTCTGGAAACATCAGAAGCAGCCGTTGCGCGAGGTGTTCGCATCCAACGATGCAAAGGAAGGACCGCGCGCGTTCGTCGAAAAACGCGAACCCGCGTGGACAGGAAACTGATTTCAATATCAACGGCAATATCAACAACAACATCATCGACCACACTGACAACCGCGCCAAAAACAAAAAGAAGGTCCGCACATGAATTTTGATTTCTCAGAGGAGCAGAAACTGCTTCAGCACACGGCGAGGGAGTACCTCACCGAGCATTCGTCGTTGGGTCTCATGCGAGACGTGTTGGAGGGCGACACCGGCTACAGCAAGGATCTCTGGAAGGGCGTTGCCGAACTGGGTTGGCTGGGCGTTGCGATTCCTGAAGAGTACGGAGGCGCGGGCTACGGCTATCTCGAACTCGCCATGATCGCGGGTGAGATCGGACGGGCTCTCACGCCAATCCCATTCGGGTCCACGGTTTATCTCGCAGCCGAGGCAATTGCTCGCGAAGGAACCGCCGAGCAGAAGACGCAATATTTGACCGGGATCGCCGGTGGTGATCTGATAGGCACCATGGCAATCAGCGAAAAACCCGGAACCCTCACCGAGAAGTCGATTGGTGCGACGTTTTCGAACGGCAAGCTCTCGGGCACGAAACTGCCGGTGCCGGACGCTGACAGCGCAGATTTCGCCATCGTGCTGGCGAACGAAGGTGATGGCCAGTCGCTGGTGATCGTTGACCTGCGTGCCGCGGGCGTCGAGTGCAGCAAGCTGGAGTCGATCGATCCGACGCGACCTCAGGCAAAGCTCGTGTTCGACGACGCACCGGCCACACGGCTGGGCGCTGCCGGGGCAGGTTGGTCTATCGCCCAGAGCGTGTTCACCCGTGCGGCGGTCATGATGGCGTTCGAGCAGCTCGGAAGTGCCGACCGCGCCTTCGACATCACGTTCGAGTTCATCATGAATCGCTACGCGTTCGGACGCCCGGTCGGATCCTTTCAGGCGCTCAAACATCGGATGGCCGATCTCTACTCCGACCGCGAACTCGCGCGCTCCAACTGCTACTACGCAGCCTGGGCGCTCGAGAACGACGACAAAGAGCTCCCGATTGCCGCCGCGACCGCCAAGATCAGCGCCAGCGACGCATTCGAGAACATGGTCGTAGAAATGATTCAGATGCACGGTGGGGTCGGTTTCACCTGGGAATACGATTGTCACCTCTTCTACCGGCGCGCCAAGGTATTGGCCCACACCCTGGGCACGACCGACGAGTGGCGCGAAAAACTCATTGTCCAGCTCATCGAGCAGGCAGCTTGATCGAATCGAAGAACGAATCGATTCAGGAATAGGAGAAACTCATGGATTTCAATGATTCGCCGGAAGAGGCGGCCTACCGGGCCAAGGTGCGCACGTGGTTGGACGCCAACGCAACCCTGCGTGATCCAAACAAGAGCAAGCGCAACATTCTCGACGAAGCCGAAGGCGACCTGATCGCCAAGGCCAAAGCCTGGCAGGCCGTGAAGACCGAAGCGGGTTGGGCATGCCTGCGCTGGCCCAAAGAGTATGGCGGTCAGGAAGCGAGCGCGATGGAGTCGGTGATCTTTGGTCAAGAAGAAGGTCGTTACGAGTTGCCGCCTTCGATCTACGGCATTGGTCACGGCATGCTCGGCCCGACCATCATGGCCCATGGCACAGACGAGCAGAAGCAGCGCTTCTTGCCCGACATGGTGAAGGGAGAAGAGGTCTGGTGCCAGTTGTTCTCCGAGCCCGATGCCGGTTCCGATCTCGCAGGTCTCAAGACCAGCGCAGTCAAAGACGGCGACGACTGGGTGATCAACGGTCAGAAGACCTGGACCACCGGCGCGCAGTACTGCAAGTGGGGCATGCTGGTGGCCCGCTCGGACGTCAACGCCGTCAAGCACGCGGGGCTCACGTACTTCATCGTGGACATGGAAGCTCCGGGCATCGAGATTCGGCCCATCAGGCAGATGAACGGTGGACGCGGCTTCAATGAAGTCTTCTTCACCGACGTTCGCATCCCGGATGCCAATCGTCTGGGTGCTGAGGGCGACGGTTGGCGCGTCGCCATCACGACCCTGATGAACGAGCGCTCGTCCCTCGGTGGCGCGGGGGGTGGAGGTGGGATCAAGGAACTCATCCAACTCGCCCAGAATGTCGAGATCAACGGGCGCCCTGCGATCGAAGACGGTGGAGTGCGCCGAAAGATCGCGGACTTTTCGGTTCGCCGAAGTGGGCTCAAGTACGTTGGTCAGCGCGGTCTCTCGGCATTGTCCCAGGGGCAGACGCCCGGGCCGGAGGCTTCGATCGGCAAGCTGGTCGCCGCCATCATGGGCCTGGAGATGGGTGCATTTGGCATGGAGCTGCAGGGGGCTGCGGGGGTGCTTGCGGGGGACGACAACCCGGACGGTTCAATTTGGCAGAGCACTTACCTGTCCATGCCCGGGCTCAGACTTGCCGGGGGCACGGACGAAATCCTGCGCAACATCATCTCCGAACGCGTACTTGGAATGCCCGGAGAGCCGCGCATGGACAAGGGAAAGCCCTTCAAGGACATCCCAACCGGTACGGCTCGTTGAACTGGCGGCGCTGAACGCGTCGCCGCTCAAACTTCCCGAGTTGCGACGTGCTTGCCCGCCACGCGGCCAAAGTAAGTGGCGTCCCCTACGGACATTCCGCTGCCATAACCCGCCGCGGTGCGGGGCAGGCCGCATGATGTCCGGCCCGCCGCATAGAGTCCGGGAATGGGTTGCCTTTCCATGGTCAATACTTCCCCCGTAGGCAGGGTGTCGAGGCCACCAAGGGTGAAGTACGGATAGATCGCACCACGACCCGGTGTGCAGTCGAGTGCGGCGTAGGGCGGCAGAATGGGCTTCAACCAGGCGTCGTGTTTGTGAAACAGGGGGTCCTTGCCCTCCGCTGCATTTCGGTTGTAGAACTCGATGGTGTGACGAAGCATCTCGGGGTCCAGGCCGATCTCTTCCGCCAGTTCTTCGAGGGTCTCTCCGGTACCCGCGATTTCTGCGTTCAAGAATGTGGGGTGGTCGTAGTCGTCGTGATTGACGATCAAGTAGATCCCGTCTCCCACTTGTTTGAGAATGTGATACGCGATCCGCGAGTGGTAGACGTCTTCGTTGATGAACCGCTGGGCCTGGGCGTTGACAAAGATGCCGTTGGTCAGTGATCCCGGTGGATAGAAGGGAAGAGTGATGAATGCTTCGTTCATGTGAATGACAGCGCCCCCCACTCCTTGTCCCATCAGGATGCCAGCGCCCGTGTCACCGGGATTGCCGATCGGGATGTTCCCGAACTTCGCCTGGGGAACATATTTCTTCACCATCTCCTCATTCATCACGAATCCACCCGCGCAGAGAATCACTCCCTTGCGGGCGCGGACGGTTCGTTCTTCGCCATCGATACGCACCACCAGTCCGTGAACTACATTGTCTTCGTCCGCAATCAGACAGAGTGCGCGAACGTTGAATTCGACGCGGATGGGCCGCTTCTCGACGTTCTCAGTCAGCACACCCATCAACATGGGGCCGCCGTTGTCTCCGGTAATTTCGAGGTTGTGTCCGCGCGGGCAAGGCTTGGCGATCTCGCGGAAGGGGAAAGCCTTTTCGTTTCCCGTATACAGGAGACAATCGTCTGTCATCGCCATGATTGCGCGTTCTTTCAGTTCGCTGTTCTTGTACTTGGCCCCCATACGCACCAGCCAGTCGAAGTGGCCGGCGCTGTTCTCACAGTACATGCGAATTTTGGCTTCGTCAGCGAGGTCGCCCTGTGCGGCCATCAAGAAGTTGAACATGTCTTCGGTGGAGTCGTCGTAGCCGCAGGCCTGCTGGACCCGGGTTCCCCCGCTTCCTCCCATGTAGACCTCGGCGCTCGACAACGCCGTACTGCCTCCACTCGCTGCGGTGACTTCAAAAATGCATACGTCGGCGCCCGCGTCTGACGCCTCGATGGCCGCGCAGGCACCTGCGCCTCCGAAGCCGACAATGGCAACGTCGGTTTCGATGTCCCATTGCTCGACGCTAGAGAGTCTTCGGGGGCGGGTGGGGGTTGCTTTGGAAGTCGTCGACACGGGTTCCGCCTCTACTCAGAAGCTTCGGAAGGTTGTTCGATAGACATGTCGGCCATGGTCCAGTAGCCCCGCAGGTTCGTGAGTTTCCCCGCGTCGTTCAAGTGATATGTAAAGATGCCGCGCACCCGAGTCACCACCCCGTTGGCCAGCGTGGTCGTCAAGGACAGAACATGGGCCGATTCGTTTCCCGCGACTCTCGACTCGTGAGTCTCGATCACCAGCGTGGCCGGTGCGATGAACTTGTCGAAGAACTCTCCCACCTCGGCTTTGCCGCGAACCCCTTTGCCCGTGGGGTTGGTGAGTGCCTCACCGATCGGATCTTCGATGCATACGTCGTCGGCCATCAGGTCGAGCCAGCCCTCTTTGTCGTGGGCCTGTGCGCAGCGCCAGGAATTTTGAGCTGCCGCGAGGGCAGGATGAATGTCACTCATGATGAATTCCCTTCTGGTTCTCTCGTGTTTTCTGCCGCCCAGAACGCGAATTGACGGTCATGAATGCATATACTACCGATCTGTTGATCGCAATTTTAGTTCGCAGCCCCGGGCATCTGTACAGACTGGTCGTTGTATTGATGCGGTGCCGTGCCCCTCGAATCCGGAGACCCATCCGTGAAATTCAACCTCACCCTCACCTTCAATCCGATGCAAGACTACATCCCGCTGGCCAAAGTCGCCGATGAACTCGGTTGGCACTCGGTCAACGTGGGCGACGGACTCTTCTACTATGACGAGACCTCGGTCGACTATCCCTACAGCGACAGCGGCGCTCGCTATTGGAGTGCGAACACGCAGTTCCTCGACCCCTTCGCGATCATCAGCGCGATGGGAACCGTGACGCAGAACGTTCGCTTCCTGATCAACGTGTTGAAGCTTCCGGTGCGCAACCCACTGCTCGTCGCGAAACTCTGCGGTACGACCACCTTCATCACCAACGACCGTCTTTCTCTCGGTGTCGGGCTCAGCCCGTGGCCCGAAGATTTCGAAATCTGCGGCGAAGATTGGAAGACGCGCGGTGCGCGCTGTGGAGAATCGATCGAGATTTTGCGCAAGGCACTCAGCGGCGAGTTCTTCGAGCACAAAGGCAAGTACTACGATTTTCCAAATCTCTCGATCAACCCCGTCCCCAACCGAGACATGCCGATCTTGATCGGTGGCACCGCCGAGCCGGTGCTGAAGCGCGCCGCCCGCCTCGCCGACGGTTTTGTCTCGCCCAACACGACCGCGGACAAGATCAAGGTGATGATCGAAAAGATTCACGGCTATCGCAAAGAGTACGGAACTGACGACAAACCCTTTCGCATGGTCTCCGTCGCCATCGATGCCTTCGATCTGGACGGGCACAAGCGGCTGGCTGACATGGGCGTCGACGAATGTTGTGACATGCCGTGGCTCTACTACGGCGGCAAGTTCAAGTCGCCGCTCAACGAGAAGATCGACGCCATGAAGCGCTTCACCGACGAAGTCATCGGCAAGATGTAGCGCGGGATGCCTCGTTCTCCTTCGAGGCAATGGCAGTTTCTGCAGTCATGGATCGATAGTCGGTAGAAGGATGCGAAGATGAAGCACTGGATTTCGCTGGTCAACGTTCGGGAAGTCGATCAGTTCGTAGAAATCGCGAAGCACGCCGAGGAGATCGGGTACTACGGAATCACGGTGGCGGATCATCTCGTGATGCCGACCAACATCACCGATTCGAAGTATCCCTATACCCCCGACGGAAAAATCTGGTGGCCCGAGGACAGCCCCTGGTCCGATCCGTGGGTGACCCTTACCGCGATGGGGGTCGCCACCGAGAAACTCCACCTGGCGACCAATATCTATCTCGCCGGGCTGCGCGACCCCTTCACCTCGGCGCGCGCGATTGCAGCGGCATCCATCTTTACCCGCGGACGTGTTCATTGCGGTGTTTCGGTGGGTTGGATCAAGGAAGAGTACGAGCTGCTCGGGATCGACTTCCATGCTCGCGGGCGACGCCTCGACGAAACCATCGAAGTGATGCGAAAGCTCTGGACGGGCAAGAGCGTCGACCACAAGGGTGAGTTCTTTGAATTCGAAAACGCCCTGATGAGCCCGGCTCCATTCGCCGACATCCCCATCTGGAGCGGCGGAGCAAGCAAGGCCGGGCTGCGCCGGGCGGCCCGCAACGACGGATGGCTCGGGGTGCCGCTGATGCTCGATAAACTGATCGAGATAATCAACGGCTTGAAAGCCCTCCGCGAAGAATTGGGAAAACAAGATGATCCGTTCGACATCTGCTGCAGTTTGATTCAACCCCTTACCCGTGACGTGGAAGCGCAGCTCGAAGAGATGGGCGCGGGCAACAACATGGTGCTGCCCTGGGTGATCACGCCATGGGGACGTGCGCCGTGGCTGAAGGACGGCGAAGACGTCGCAAGTCTCGACGTCAAAAAGCTCGCCATGGAACGATTCGCAAACAAGGTGATCCACCGTACTTCGTAACTGTGCTCGACTAATCTGTGTTCCACTGAAACTCGACGCCACACAGCTGGGAATTATTGATGTCTGATTTCAATTCACTCTTCACACCCATCAAGATCGGCACGATGGAGCTGCCCAACCGGATCGTGATGGCGCCGATGACGGTTGACTATGGGCTTCCCGACGAAACCCCCTCCGACCGCCAGATTGCCTACTACAGCGAGCGCGCGGCCGGGGGCGTAGGTTTGATCGGCCTCGAAGTTGCAAGCGTTGACCCCGACCATCGCTATCAACAACACTCGCTCGGCCTGCATAGTGACTTCCAGATTGCGGGCCACAAAAAGTTGGTCGCCGCCATTCACGCTCATGGGGTGAAGGCGCAGCCCCAACTCTCCCATCCGGGCCCCGAATCTCTCGCCCCGTTCTTCAAGCAGTTGCAAGCGATTGGCCCCTCGATCATTCGAACCGAAACCACCAAGCAGGTCTGCCGCGAGATTACCCTCGAAGAGATCGACGCCGTGGTCGAGATGTATGGGGAGGCTGCCCGGCGAGCGCGCGAAGCGGGTTACGACGGCATTGAACTGCACGCCGCACATAGTTACATGATGCTCGGCTCGTTCCTGTCGCCCCTGCGCAACCATCGCACGGATGAATACGCGGGCAGCAAGTTCGAAGGACGCACCAAACTCCTGCTCGACGTACTCGCACGGATTCGCGAGAAGGTCGGGTCCGATTTTCCGATCACGGTGCGGTTATCGGGCTTCGAACGGCAGTCCGGCGGACGCGAAATCAACGATAGCCAGCGCCTGGCGCCGCTTCTCGTCAAAGCGGGGGTCGATTGCTTCCACGTGAGCGGTGGCGTCGGGGACGCGAACATCACCCAGATCATCACGGGACCCGAGTATGGAACCGGCTTCAACGTGGCCGCTGCGACGGCGATCAAGCAGGTGGTCGACGTACCCGTTCTGGTGGTGGGCCAGAACATGGATCCTCACGAGGCCAACCGGATCGTAGAAGAGGGGCGGGCGGATTTGATCGCAATGGCTCGCGCCCTGCTGGCAGACCCGCAGTTGCCAAACAAGATCAAGCAAGGGCGCCTGCGCGAAATCAATCGCTGCACTCTTTGCCAGGGCTGCATCGACACGATGACGACCGACTTCAACGGAGCGGGATGTTCGATCAATCCGAGGGTCGGGAAGGAACTCGAGTTTCCGCACGCTTTGGCCGACGTGGCCAAGAAGGTAGTGGTCATCGGCGGTGGGCCGGGGGGGATGGCCGCGGCGATGTACGCCTGCGAGCGGGGTCATCAGGTGACTCTCCTGGAGCGGGAACAGGAACTCGGCGGAAGGTTTCGCTGGGCCTCGACGCTATTTCCGAGAAACCAACTCTTCCTCGACTACCTGATTCAGCGCGTGACCGATTTGCCGATCGATATCTTGCTCGGCACGGAAGCCAACGAGACGACGATCAGGGAACTCGAACCCGACGACATCGTGGTGGCGATTGGCGGTCGCTTCTCGGCGCCGGAGATCCCGGGAGACCAAGAGAGTCACGTGATCACGGGCTCGGCCGTGCTCGACCTGGTGGCCCGGGCGCGCAACGCGGATCCGGCTTCGGATCTCGGCATCGGCGAGTCGGTCGCGATCATCGGTGCGAACTTGATCGGCATCGAACTGGCCGAGTTTCTCGCGAGTCGAGGCAAGCGGGTTCATCTGATCGAACCGAGTCGCCGGTTGGCCACTCCGGCGGGCAAGAAGCGAAGAGCGGATCACTGCGTTCAACTCGATCGCCTGGGTGTCCCGGTCAACACCGGCGTTGGGGTCAAGGGAATTACGAAACGAGGGGTGGAGCTTCAACTCGACGCAGGGCGAGAAAGCCTGGTCGAGGCCGATACGGTGATCGTTGTCGGCCAGCCGCAAGCAAATTCCGAGCTTGCGGACAAACTCGAAGGCCTGGCTGAACACGTGCACGCCATTGGTGACACGACGGGGTTTGGTTTGTCGAAGAAGGCGGTGCAAGAGGCGTTGGAAGTTGCTTTTGGGATTTAGGGTTGATTGAGATTGCTGATTCTGGCTTGAGGTAGGGCGATTCGGGTGGGAGACGCGGGGCTGGTAGCCTCTTTGGTTGGGGGATAGGGAGGGGTTATGCGGTTTACTCTCAATGTTACGATGCTCGATTGTGATCAATATTTGCCCATTGCACGGGCTGCTGAAGAGGCCGGTTTTTATGCGGTGAGTGTTCCCGACAGCATATTTTATCCCGAAGAGGCGCTGGGTAAATATCCGTATCACGAAGGGCGTGAGTTTTTGGAGGACAAGCCGTTTGTCGAGCCGTTGATTGCGATTGCATCGATGGCTGCGGTGACGTCGACACTTCATTTCAGCACGTTCGTGATCAAGCTGGCGATCCGCGATGCGCTGATCGCCGCAAAAACCGCGCTATCGACCGCCGTGATCAGCAACAATCGACTGACCCTGGGTGTTGGGATCAGTCCGTGGCTCGACGACTTCGAGCACTGCAACGTCGCCTGGGAAGGCCGGGGCAAGCGACTCGACGAAATGATCGAAGTGCTGCGCGGGGTACAAAGTGGCGAGTACTTCGAGTACCACGGCGAGCATTTCGATTTTCCTCGACTCAAGATGTGCCCAGTTCCCGATCAGCCGATCAAGATCACCGTGGGGGGTCATTCAAAGCCGGCATTGAGACGTGCAGCGAGGCTCGGCGATGGCTGGGTCGCGGCGAACGTGACCCGCGAACAGATGCGCGGGTTGAAAACGCTGCTCGATGGCTACCGCAAGGAGTTCGGCACCGACAACCGAGAAGACTACATCGTGCAGGGAATGTTGAGCGATATCGAAGTGTTTGATCCCGACGGCTACCGCGAGGCGGAAGACATCGGCCTCACCGATATTACGATTTCCGCCTGGGGGGTCTACGACACCCAGGAACTCGCATTGCCAGAACGTCTCGACTGCATCAAGAAATTCGCCGACGAAGTCCTGACGAAGCTCTAGACTCTGGTCCTCGTGCGGTTCGGACGCGAACGGCTACCTCGCAAGAGAGCTTTCCAGCTCGATTGGTCCAAGCTCAAAAGGAGAGTCGAATGCTGCGAAAGCTCGACAAAGACCTGTGGGTCATCGATCACGCATTGACGATTACCGGCGGCATCCGGATCGGAACCCGAACGACGTTGATCCGTCTCTCGGACGGGAACATCTTTGCCCACGCTCCCGGGCCGACAGACGACGGCGACCACATCGAGATCGACAAGCTCGGCAATGTCACCCAGATCGTCGCCTCCAATTTATTCCACAACATGAATGTTGCGGACTGGATGTCGCGCTACGACGGCGCGACTTGTCACGCTCCTGCCTCTTTTGACACAAAAGTACCCGGCCTGTCCTACGAGACATTGAGCGATGATGTGCCGGCGGCGTGGTCGGCGGATATCGATCAGGTCTTCGTTCAAGGTGCACCTCAGATCAACGAAACCGTCTTCTTCCACCGCGCGACCCGCACGCTCCTGTTGACCGACTTGTGCTTCAACATGTTGAATTCAGAGTCGCTCATCACCCGGGTGTTGATGCGAGTCATGGGGGGCTATGGGCACTTCGGACCGAGCTATTTGGCAAGGACCTTCATGAGAGACAAACAGGCCATCCGGCGAGTCATCGACCGCATACTCGAATGGGACTTCGACCGGGTGACGGTGACCCACGGCCAGGTGCTCGAAACCGGCGGCCGTGCGAAGCTCGAGCAGGCCTTCGCCTGGCTCTAGTCGCGATCACTACACAGTGTCCGGCTGTACGGTCTTCGAAAACAGTTCCCCATATCCGCTGGGAAAATGCGTTTCATCAAACACGCCCCGAGAAACCAGATACCGATGGAAGGCCGGTAGCTGATAACAGGGGATGCTTGCGTGAAGGTGGTGTTCGAGGTGGTAGTTGAGATTGAACGGCGCCAGGAAGGGCCGCTCGAACCAGCGCACGAGCGTCGTGCGGGTATGCCTGCGCGGATCGGGATCAAAGAGATTGGGCACCGCGCCGTGCTCGGCGACCTGGCGCAAGCGTGCAATCAACATGTAGGACGTCATATACGCAGCGGGCCACATTAGAAACAACCATCCGGCGCCGGCCGCGTAGAGTGGGGCGAAAATGGCGCCGTAGATCAGCGCGTGTCCCGCCAGTGTGTTCCCGTTCCAAGGTGCGCGCGTGATGTCCGCCTTACCCCGGCGCCAGGTTGCACGCAAACTCCGCAGCCCCGTCTGCCCCGTCAAGTCGCGCACGATCTTCCGGCGAAAGCTCGCCTTGGATACGGGATAACTCTGGTAGTTCGGGAGGTCGGGGTCGTCGTGCGTGCCCGCAAAGGCGTGGTGCTTGCGGTGTCCGGCGGCGTAGCGGGGGAGGTCCGACAAGATCGGATACGCGCACAACCACTGGCCCACCCAGGCATTGGTGCGGTCGCTCGCGAACAGCGCGCGGTGTCCGCAGTCGTGCATCAGCGCCGCGAAGCCCAGATGTCGTCCGCCCAACAGTGCGACGCCCAGCAGGATCGTCAGGGGGTGGGTCCACAGCGCAACTGTGGTGAATATCAGCGCCACCATGGCCCAGTTGAAGACGACATAGCTCGTCGCACGGGCGTTGCTCCGCTCGCTAAAGCGAACCAATTCATCGGGCGCGGCAATGTCGGTGATCCTGAATTTGCGATTGAGGTCTGCCCGCTCGACATCATCCGTGGTCAACACGCTCTCTCTTTCCAGCACTTCTCGCCCCTCTATCTGTTGATGCTCGGAGTTTCTGTTGCCGAGCCGAAGGTTCCGATATCGACTGGACTCTGTTCGAGGTCGATCGATGCGCCGGTCCATTGCTTCCAGTGGTTGCGCCCAATTGCATCGTAGCGTCGCATTGCGTCGAACATCGCGCTGCGCGCCTCAACGTCGACGATCTCTGCGGGAAGCAGCGGGTCGAGGACGATTTGGCGCACGGCTTCGCCTCCCAGTTGAAATGATTCCGCCATGGCGGCTTTCGTCCCGAGACCCGGCAGCCTTTCGACGCTCTGCGCAAGCCGCTCGCAGGTCGCGACATAGTCGGCCTCGAGCTTTGCGATGTCCCAAAGCCCGCGAGCACGTCGGTCCATGCTTTCATCGAATTCGGTCAGTTGAAATACAATGGGCTTCGGAGCGAAGCCCAGCGCGATCAGCCGTTGTCGACAAGACGCGACTCCGCCGACGAGGTTGTTGGGGCGGATTCGCAGGGTCGGTGTGAGTGATTTGAATCCCAGAAAACCCAGTGCTCGCTCTCGCACTCGCGATCCGCGGCGATCCTCCCGGCGCGACAGACCGCTGGTTTCGATACCGATGAAGCTTCCGTCCCAGGCGCCCACGAAAGTTTCGACCGTCGACCACGCTCGAACCTCTCGGTTGACTGGAAGGGCGTTGCTACTCAGGCGATAGAGTCCCCGCTGATCCGACTCCACCAACCCGCGCGATCGGAGTCGCGCAAGTGTCACCCGCATGCTGTTCTCGCCGATGCCAAACAACCCAGCGGCTCGCAGCAATGCCGCCACTGCAACTGGATGATGGGACGGCATGGTCGACAGCAGATCGATCACGAGGCTCTTGGCCGAGACCTTGCCGCCGAAACGTTGAAGCTTTGCTCTGCTCATCGTGGTCCCATCAGTTATTACAGTATTCGGATCATAGTGACAATAAATGAAATATCGAGATTTTAACGAGGGTCGTCCGCAAGTCATTGAATTGAAAAGACTTTTTTCGATGCCGCCCGGCCCCTCGCAGACCTCGCAGCGCCCCGGCGGCCGGGATGGGCGTGTCCTACCGTGACCCCGTCACCCCTGGAGAGATCATGCTTTCGAAACTCGACGACTATCCCGTCCACCAGACCTCGGAGCCACTCGCTCATCCGGCGTCGAGCGATCGCAACGTCTACGACCGCTATTGGTTCAACGGCTATCCGGATGATGGCAGCTTCTACTTCGGGATCGGCGCGGCGCTGTACCCCAATCTGCAAATCATGGACTGCGGACTCTCGCTGGTGATCGACGGCGAACAACACTCGTTTCACGCTTCGCGTCGGGCGCCGACCGAACCCAGCGAAATTTCCGTGGGGCCGTTCAAACTCGAGATCCAGGAACCGATGAAACGCCTCCGGGTCACCTTGGACGACAACGAGACCGGAATTGCGGGGGAGCTGCAGTGGATTCCGCGGACCGCCAGTATCGAAGAAGGGCATCAACTCATGCGCAGCAGAGTTGGACGCATGGAAGCCACGCGTTTCAATCAATTTGGTCACTGGGAGGGAGAGATCCGCTACGAGGGCAAGTCGCTGACCATCGACCCGGCCCGGGTGCTGGGCACCAAGGATCGCAGCTGGGGAATTCGTCCGGTGGGCGATCCCGCGCCGCCCGGTGCGCCGCCTGGTCAGTTTGATGGCATTTTTTTCTTGTGGGCGCCGCTGCACTGGAAAGACCGTTGCACGCACATGGGCGTGTTCGAGAACAAGCACGGTGTGCAGTGGCACTTCGATGGGATGATCTGCCCGGCTTACGACAACCCAGACGACATTCCCGGAACCGAAGATCCAGCGACCGAGTTCCTGGCCGGAGGAGAGCACAAACTGAGCTTTGTTCCGGGAACGCGCCGGGCCAGCGCCGCAGAGATCACCCTGCTTACCCTCGACGGAAAGCGCGAAGAAATTCAACTCGACCCGGTGCTGTGTTTTCGCATGAAGGGCATTGGTTATCAGCATCCGGAATGGGGCCACGGGCGTTGGAAGGGCGAACTTGCAATTGGCGGAGAAAAATGGCGCTGCGACGAACTGGATGAGAACGCATTCGAAAACGTTCACATCCAACAGATCGTGATGGCCACGAGCGGGGATCAAAAGGGAATTGGTGTGCTCGAGCAAGTTCACATCGGCCCGCACGCTCGTTATGGGTTCAAGGACATGCTCGGTCCTGGATGAGGACCGGTGGTTTGGGGTCCGACCAATCAGAACCATTTCGAGCAATCCTCAGCCGATTGCTCGTGGCCATCCCGGCGCTGTGCTACTCGAAAAAATGTCAGACGAGGCCAACGAAGCCAATCCGATCTGGCGCAATTCACAATTGAGGTTCCGGCTAGAAATTCGCTCGGTATGAACTGGCCATAGTGTCAACACCCCGCTCGCATTCGAAATCCATCTGCACGTTTTGAACGTTCTGCAGTGGTAACAGTGAATGCAAGGACGCGCGCCGCGAGTCTGTGTCAGCGACAGGGGGTGGGATGGCGCGCGGTGTCGTTCTCGCATGCAGTTCAGTTTTGCGTTCAATTACTTTTGAGTACAACACGCGTCGGCTCAATGGGTTTGCGCGGGTGCTCGTGCTGGTGGCCGCAGCTGCGCTCTATATGGGGTGCTTGGGTTGCTCCGCCTGGGAAACCGGATTGCGCATTCCGCAACCGCGCTCCGGTGTGGCTCGGGTCTTCGAAGACCTCATGCTCCCGGTACCCGGTGGGCACGTGAATGCCTATGGCGGAAACTTGTTCGTTGTGCGCGGTGATCTAGCGGTCGATACCCGCATTGGCGATTGGCAGGTTGAGGCCGTGTGGAACTCGGCCGCAGGGGCGTGGCACTGGAACTTCGACTCCAGCCTGCTCAGAGATCAGCCGACAATGGATCCCATCTTTACGGATGACACCGGCTATCGGTTCAATTTCAAAATCGGCAGCGGAATAGGCCAACCCGTGCCCGGATCCCATTGGGTCTGGCACAGTCACGATGCCGTTCGGACAAGTGGGGGGCTCGTGCACGAGTTCGACGAGGCGGGGAAGTTGGCCTCCGTGAATTGGATCAGTGCTGCGTTCCCGGCACTTCGTTTTGTGAGATCGAGCCCTGAAGCGGAAAGCCGACTCGCAAGAATCGACCAGTGCACGAGCGATACAGATTGCTCGACCCTCTATTCATTGACCTACGACGCGAGGGGGCGCTTGTCGGCGGTCGATGACCTCGCGGGGCGCTCGGCTCTCTATACCTATGACGCAGATACGGAGCGCATTGCTTCGGCACGCGATGCCCTGGACCTCGCCAACGGTTGGGGGGGAACTCGCTATGAATACGACGAGGCCGGCCGCCTTGTCGCCATCACAAACTCCCACGACGAGCGGATCGAATACCACTACTACGGAACGACCAACGCAATCATGAAGGTCGTGCAGATCGGGGAAGGCGACCCGTTCTGGCGGTTTGTTTACGGCGGGATGGATTCGATCGGAATCGCGAAAACCAATGTGACCGATCCCATGGGCGGCACTTCCGTCTACTCGTTCGATCTGAATCTGCGCATGTGGAGCAAGCAAAATTCCGCTGGCGAGTTCTGGAGGTGGCAGTGGCGGGGAGATAGCTACGATCGCATCTCCGAGCTTTCGCCCTCGGGTGTCGAGCGTCTTTTCGATGTGGTGGGCAGTGACGTCGCCACCGAGACGCAGCCCTCCGGAAACATCATCATTCGCACCTTTGCGCCTTCGCCGGCGGAGAATCGCGAGAACCGGTACAGGCGTGCAATCGCGAGAATCGAAGAAGACCTCGGCTTGATCGAGAGCCGAAGCTACTCGAGTGAAGGCGTTCTCGAGTCGGTCGCGACAGGAACCGGAGATCTCACGACCCTGGCCTATGACGCGGCCGGAGATTTGACGCTGACCGATCCAGCCGGCGTCGTGACCGTGTATTCGGACCGTGGAGATCACGGCCATTTTCGCAGCGTGACGCGCGGGACCACCACGGTGAACTACACCTACGATGTCCTGGGCAACCTCCTCGAAGCCGACGGTTTGCTCGATCGGGACCCGCACCTTGGCTCGCTCTCGATAGGCCAGGGGGGAATTGTCGAGCGCTCGTATGATGCAGATCGCAACATCGCGGCGCTTGTGCTCGAAGCCGGCGGGGCGTCGGCGCCGGGACTGCAAAGCGAGCTGCGGATCGAATGGCGGGCGGACCACCAAAGTACCCTGATCGAGCGCCCCTATGGCGGAGATACCGAGTTTCACTACGACACCCTGGGTCGCAGAGTCGAAGAAAGAAGCCGGGTCGACGGTTCGTGGACCAGTACCATGGTTCAATACGACGCCAACGGTCGGATTGTTGCGATCTTGAAGCCCAACGGGATGGCGACACGCCTCACGTATCGCAGCCCAGGCGAAGTTGTTTCCGTGCGCTACGAGCTGGACTGGACCGATGCTGGCGAAGTCGATTCGATGGCGGTGTTGGAATACGAAAACGCACGGCTCGTCGCGATTCGCGACACGGCACACGCGATGGTCCCCGAAACGTACTCCTACGACGCCGCGGGATTTGTCGACGAAATTCACTATCCCGACGGCGAAGCCGTCAGCGTGAGTCGCGATCTGCGGGGGCGAGTCGATCTGAAACAATACTGGCGGGCCGACGGAACGCTTCTGCGGAGCTTTGAGCGTGACTACGATCTTGCCAATCGGCAGATCGCGGTTCGCGAGGACGGTGTTGCGATCCTCAATTTGACATTCGCGGCAGGCAGCGTAGACGAAATCCTCTTCGGCAATGGCGTTGCGGTCGTGAACCATTTCGACCCAGCGACCGGCGATCTCACCGGGTTCACGGCGACCAACGAAGCGCAGCAACTCGTCGCCTCGATGGACGTCTCGACTGCGACCTGCGACATCGTGCTGCCCGCCAGTCGCTGCAAGATCGAGCGGACCGAAAGTCTGATCGGAGTCCTCGCAACCTCCTACACGGAGTATCAACTCGAAGATCGGAGTTCCGAGCGACTGATCGCTGACTCGCGCGGCATCTGGCTCGTGGTCGATGAGTTCTACGACTATGACGAACTCAGCAATCTGGAAGCGTCGTCAGCCGGAGACTTCATCTACAACCCCGAGCGCAACCGTCTACTTCGCATCGAGAAGTTCGGACTCGCAAAAGTCGGAATCGAGAAGTTCGGAATTGAAAAGGCCAGCATGGAAGCCGACAGTTCGCTGGTCCTCGCGTACGAGTACGATGAAGCGGGTTATGTCACCGCGCGCAACGGTGTGCCGATCCACTGGAACGGAATGGGGCGAATGACGGCGCTGGGAAGCGACGTCGAAATGCAATGGGACTCGTTCGGAAGAAAAATTTCAGCGACGGTCGCAGGAGCGGAGGCCCATTGGAAGTACGGCGGCGAGTTGGTTGAAGACGAATTCGGAAGCAATCAAAGGCTCGACCTCGGCTGGGCCGTAAGTCGGATCGACGATTCTACTCACGAGTACCGGCTCTTCGACTTCCGAGGCAACAGCAAGTTGATGCTCGATGACGAAGGCGCTGTGAAGGCGCATCATCACTACTCGGGTTACGAACGCGTCACTACGACTGGCAGCGATGAAAGTAGCAGGGGCTTCGCGGCGGGAGCCCACGTCGATGAATTGGTCGTCATCGGAAAGCGCATTTACGATCCAGTCGCGCGGCGGTTTCTGTCGCGAGACCCGATTTCTCAGATCATCAATCAGTACAGCTACACGCTGGGGAATCCGGTGCGGTTCTGGGATCCAGGTGGGGCTGAACAGACGAGCTCGCCCCCGATTGGATATGAATTAAAGACCACGACAACGGGCGGCGGATTCGGGGTCAACATATTCGTCGCTCACGCTGAGTTCCACTACGAGGTTACGAGAGAGACGATGACAAAGATTCCCAGCACGCAGACCTCACCCGCGCTCAACGGCTCGAGGAGTGGTTCCCGAGGCAAACGGCCTGGAAATGGGACGTGCAAGATGAATTGCTCCAGCGGGACCAAGAACACGGGTGTTTCGACCGGGGCTTCCACGGGAAGCGGCCCTGCTGTGGATTGGTCGTGCGGGTTGGGATTTGAAATCGCGCCGCTGCTAGCGCTCGCGTTTTGGCTCCGAACTCGCCGGTCGCCGGCACGTCGTTCGAAGACTGCGTCACGTGGGAGCTGACGGGAGAGGCAATTGATGACTACATCGCTGTTGCCCCCGGTGGAGTCAGGAGTGCCTGTCCTGAGACAGCAGATCGCGTCGCAGAATTTCTTCTTCGATGATGTATCCAAAGCATGCAAGGTGTATGTGGAGATCTACGAAGACCGTCTCGAATTGCCGATGCGATTCAATTTCCAACGGTCCACGTCAGTTTCGCTCTCGCAGATCCACTCGCTGGTATTTTTGAGGCGCCGCTTTTTCGAAGTTCTGATCGTTGGATCGATGCGGTCCACTCCGGTATGCATTCGAAGCGGCGACCTGACCAACCCCGCAGCGCTCGAACTTCTCTCCGCGGAATTGCTGCGATATGTCTCGAAGCAGCCCGGTGGCGCATCGATGCTCCATCGGATTGATCGGCGATCGCTCTTTTTCGAACGCCTGCTCAAATTCCCATGGTTCAGTGTCGGCCTGGTGGCGTTGTTCGGACTCATTCACTGGTTCGTCAGCAACCGGGTTGATTCTCATGGTCTTGAAGGCCAATTGCGGTACGGCGCCTTCGTCGCTGGGCTCGTCGCGTCGGGCGAAGTGTTTAGATTGGTGGCCGCAAATTTCTTGCACATCGATCTGTCGCACCTGCTGCAGAACTCGATGGTTTGCCTCGTTTTGGGTTGGATCGTCGAAGCCTCAATTGGCCCCAGACGGCTGGCGCTGATGCTGTTTCTCTCCGGAGTCGCGGGCTACTCAGCGGTTCTTCTACTGAATCTTTCCTGCGAGGAATCGCAAGTCTTCATCTCAATGGGGAGTTCTGCCGCGGTTTGGGGGCTGGGCGGGGCCTACGCGTTTCTCTCGCTGCGAAGAAGAAACGATTTCCCCGTCGGGTTCCGCAGTCCGTGGCCCTTTTGGATACTCCTCGTATCGCAGGTCTACGCACAGGGACTCTTGAGCGACCAAGTTGTGATGGCACACCTGGTCGGCGGGCTGACGGGGTTGATTTTCTTGATCGGAGCTGCGCGGGGAAGTCGTCGGGTCCCGCTACCGAAAAACTCGAAACTCACCCCCGCGGTAGTGATCGTGGCTGGGATTGCGATGCTTGCGGCCGGCTTGGCGATCAGGAACAACGGGTTGTCTGGGACCAGGCCCTACATCATCTTGATCCACGATCGTCTCGCTTTGCCCAACATTTCCGATGAAGCGCGCCACTACTACTCCTGGGTACTCGCCACCTCGGCCTCTGCGCCAAAGCGATCGTTGCAGCTCGCGTTGGACAAAATGGAGGATCTGCTCGCCGGCGACCCCGGCTTTCCGCTTCAGGAGACGCTCGCCACGCTCTACTATCGCGTCGGCATCCCGCAGCGAGCGGTCAGCATCACGAGAGCTCTATGGCGAACCGCACCAACTCCGAGGCTCGGATCTCAGCTGACGCGGTTTTACCAATCAGCCATCGATGCAGAGGAACATGTAGCTGGAGATCCCGACTTTGAACCCGAAGCAATTGCAGAGACGCGCATCGAATTATCCGCACCCGAGTACGGAGGAGGACTTCAGTTCGAGACGATTTTACCGCACAGCATTTCCGAACCCGTAGTCGTTCACGGGCTCATGTATCGAGACGGAGAACTCGACGGTCTCATTGAAATCATGCTCGAGACTGACATGGTCATTCGCCAGTGCTTGTTTCCGGAGACGAAACGGGAGAGTCGACAACACAGCGAGACGATTGTTCGCGCGGTCTGGCTGGGCCGGATTGAGCCGGGTGCGCTGGGGGACGCCACGATCTGTCGACTCCAGAGGATGCTTCCAGAGTTCAAGCATCTCCCCTGACGATTCCCTCAGCCCGGGCGCGAGTGGAGTTGTGAACGGGCTGCTATGGGTCGGGGAATCCGGTTGCCAGGTCGGCTGCGAGAGTCTTCTCGATGAGTTCGATCGCCGCTCCCCTGACGATTGCTCGGGTGCCCACGTAGGCGCGGCGCGGAAGTTTTGCCAAGCGCTCTGCTTCTGCAAGTGCGCGATCTGCGAGTTGCTCGCTCGTCGCCGTCTGGTCGTAGAAGCCCGCGCTTACCGCCCCTTCAGGCGTATAGATTTTCGCTTGCACCGTAGCCCCGATGAATTCCGTGTTGGGCATGCGGCCTCGCGCAAATTCGACCAGGAAGATGGGCGTCGTCATCCCGATCGCGACTTCGTTGAAACCGATTTTGAACTCGCCTTCGGCGCCAATGCGAGAATCTGCCGCCATCAACAATACGGCCCCCATGGCCAACGCGTGTCCGGTCGAAGCGATCACGACGGGTGCGGGAAATCGAGCGATCCGCAGAGCGAGTTCAGCGCCACTGGTCACCATGGCTCTCGCGGCGCCCGGGCCTCCCTCGCGCATCACACCGAGGTCGAAGCCCGCACAGAAGCGACCCGGCCGACCGGTGAGCAACACTGCAAGCTCGGCCTCCTCGGCCTGATCCAACGCGGTGTTGAGCGCTGCGAGCAAGCTGGGAGAAAGGGCGTTGGCCTTGCCATCGTCGAGGCGAATGATCGCCACATCTCCGGAAGTTTCATAGGTAACGGCGTCTGACATGTTGGCTCCCCAAAATTCTGAGCGCGGATGCGGAGTCATTCTAACACGGGATCGCGGAAATTGGCGGAGTTGAGCCGTTCCGGCTGGGCTACATTCGTGAGCGCTCGAGCCGCGGGTTTTCCGAGAGCAAGCGCCGCTGGTGTTGCCACCTTCGACCCACCTGCACCGAGGCGAGCCCGCATGGATCTTGGTGCCGACACATCAGCGTGATTCCCTGGAAAGGAGTGAATCCATGACTGAGTTTGCATTCCGCAGCGCGTGCGGGCTCGCACAAGCGCTGAGATCGGGGGAGGTCAGCTCGCTCGAACTCACGGACTACTTCATCGCGCGGATCGAAAAATACGATGGAGACATCAACGCAGTCGTGGTTCGCGATTTTGAACGTGCGCGGGACGAAGCGCGCATCGCCGATACCGAACTTGCGGTGGGCAATTTCAGGGGCCCGCTCCATGGCGTTCCGATGACGATCAAGGAGTCCTATGACATCGCGGGACTGCCCACCACCTGGGGCTACCTGGAGTTCAAGGACAATATTGCGAGCTCTGATTCATTGGTGGTCGAACGCTATAAGGACGCTGGCGCGATCTTCCTGGGCAAGACAAACGTCCCGGTCGCTTTGGGCGATCTGCAGAGTTACAACCCGGTGTACGGAACCACCAGCAACCCATGGGACCTCACCCGCACGCCAGGTGGATCGTCCGGAGGCGGTGCAGCTGCTCTGGCGGCAGGTTTGACGGGTCTCGAGACGGGTTCGGATATCGGCGGGTCGATCCGCACCCCCGCACATTTCAACGGCGTCTTCGGCCACAAACCGACCTGGGGCGTGGTTCCGCAGCAAGGGCACGCGATACCCGGAATGATCGCGTCACCCGACATCGCGGTGTGCGGTCCAATAGCTCGCAGCGCAGAAGATCTCGCCCTGGCGATGAGCGTGGTTGCGGGCCCCGAGCCGTTGAACGAACTGGGTTGGCAGTTGACTCTCCGCAAGTCCATACACAACAGCTTGGAGGATTTCCGAGTCGCGATCTGGCCGACCGACGAGATGTGTGAGGTCGATACGGAGATCGCCGACCGTGCCATTGCGTTGGGCGACAGCCTTCGCAAGTTTGGTGCGCGGGTATCCAACTCATCGCGTCCGCAGTTCGACTTCGCGAGGGGCCATGTTACCTACCTCAGCCTGCTCAACTCGATCATGGGGTCGAGCTTGAGTCCCGATCAATGGGCAGCCGCCCAGGCCGCGGCCGAAGCCAACGATCCGGCCGACAAATCGAATCGGGCTGTGGTCACGCGTTCGATCGTGTCGAGTCATCGAGAGTGGCTGTCGCACAATAATGAGCGCGAGCGTCTTCGCTATGTATGGCGCGATTTCTTCACCGATTGGGACATCTTGATCTGCCCGCAAACGCCGACCCCAGCATTTCCCCACGATCATCGACCGTTCTCCGAGCGAACGATTCAGGTGAACGGCAGAGATCAAGCCTACTTCGATCAACTTTTTTGGGCTGGCGTGGTCACCACTTCCTATCTTCCGAGTACGGTTTTCCCAACCGGTCTTTCCAGCACCGGCCTTCCGATCGGGTTGCAAGCTATCGGCGCTGAGTATCACGATTACACGACAATCGAGTTTGCCCGACTGCTGTCGGCGCACACTGGCGGTTTCGCTGCGCCCGATGGATATCATTAGCCGCTAGTTTGTGGCGAATCAGACAATTGCCACACTCGGGTTCGTCGCCCATCGCAGTTGCCTCAGCCACTAGCAACCAACATCGTTAAGTGCGCACCTCCGGCGTGGTCGGCCCGGAATTCTCATCTCTCAAGTTTTTTGCATGTTCGACGCCAAGAAAGTTATGGCAATAGCGGAAGAGTTGCGGGGTGCAACAGCGTGTCGTGGGGGGGTTCGAACTGTAGTTCGGACTGTATTGGCGATCGTGGCAATCGGGTGGGTCTGTGGGCTGACCGGCTGCGCGAGCCTGGACACTTCGGATTCGTTCGTAACGCGTTGGAGCATGCGGGGCGCTGGAGCGCTCGGTTCATTCGTTCTCCACGAGGCTTGCCATCTCGCTGTGGGCGCGGCGTTCGGCGCGGACGTCGACGCGAGCTTTCGCGGTAGCTCTCTCTACCTCGAGTTCGGTGATCTGTCCCAAAACGAACATCAAACAGTCTCGATTATCGGCAACGTGTGCACTGGGATCGCCGCCGAGGTGATCGTCGACACCGGAGCACACCGAAAGAGCAATCTGGCGTGGGGAGCGGCGGCGTTCCACGCCATCAACGTGTTTGGTTACGCGTGGAGTCCCAGCGGAGATGCCGAATATTGGGAGAAATCCGGGGGCTCCAAGGCGAGTTGGCAGGCCATCAACGCGACGCATTCCACTCGCATCGGCGCCCAGTTGGCGTGGGATTCCAGATTTGGCGATTACCTGAAAGAGCGCTGGCGAATGGGGCCAATTGGGCCATCGCCGGTCTTCGGGGTGTCCGCTGCACTTCCCGCTTCCGTCCCCGAGCCAAACCCGCTGTCGGAGTCGTCGGCCCCCGAAAGTGAACGGGTCCTGCACGTTTTCGAGTCCCTCACGGTCCCAGTCGCATTGACCGCCTCGACCGACTGATTCTCTGACAGCTTCCCAACCTGTACGAATGGGCTCGTGGTGCATGGCGATCGGACGCTATGGTCTGCCGACGACGGAGGAATGCCCATGAGCTCTACGAACCAGGATCGTACGCACTTCGACGTCGTCGTCGTCGGAGCGGGCTTCGCCGGCTGTTACATGCTCCATCGGCTGCGCAGCATGGGTCTTGCGGTTCGAGTGTTCGAGATTGGTGCGGGAGTGGGGGGCACCTGGTACTGGAACCGCTATCCCGGTGCACGCTGTGATATCGAGAGCATGGAGTACTCCTACCAGTTCTCCGAGGATCTGCAGCAGGAATGGGATTGGAGCCAGCGCTATGCGTCCCAGCCCGAGATCCTCGCCTATCTCAATCATGTAGCGGACCGCTTCGACCTGCGTCGCGACATTCAATTCGAAACGCGGGTCACAAGGGCCTACTTCGATGAATCCACCCGCCGCTGGAACATCGGCCTGCACACGGAATCGGACGGCGACAAATCGATCTCGGCCCAGTTCTACATCATGGCCACGGGATGTCTGTCCTCGACCAACACACCTGATTTTCCGGGACTCGATGAATACAAAGGCGACTGGTACCACACTGGCCGTTGGCCTCATGAGGGAGTGGACCTCAGCGGCAAGCGCGTAGGCGTGATCGGGACCGGTTCATCCGCCATTCAGTCGATTCCGTTGATCGCCGTCGAGGCGCAGCATCTCACCGTGTTTCAGCGCACGCCAAACTATTCGATTCCCGCACACAACGCACCCATTGACCCGGATCTAAAAGCCAGGGTAAAGGCGGATTACCGGGGCTTCCGAGCACGGAACAGCCGGATGCCCTTTGGAGCGTTCGCGGATGTCGAAGGTCGGGAAGAAACCGCGCTGGCCGCCAGTGAGACGGAACTCGAGCAACACTACGACCATTGGTGGAAGATTGGCGGACTGACGTTCCTGGCGTCCTACGGCGATCTGCTTTTCGATGAAAACGCCAACGCAACCGCGGTGAAGTACGTACGACAAAAGATCATGGACGCCGTCGACGATCCCGCTGTGGCCAGCATCCTGATTCCCGATCAGATTTTTGGCTGCAAGCGCCTGTGCGTAGACAGCGGATACTTCGAAACGTTCAACCGTCCAAACGTCGATCTCGTCGACATCAAGAAAGCTCCAATTCAAGAGATCACGCCGAAGGGTCTGCGAACATCTGATGCCGAATACCCACTCGACGTCATCGTGTTTGCCACGGGTTTCGACGCAATGACCGGTGCGCTGCTCGGGGTAGACATCCGAGGTCGCAATGGTCAGACCCTGCGCGACAAGTGGCGGGAGGGGCCGCGCACCTATCTCGGGTTGGGAACCGCTGGCTTTCCGAATCTGTTCACGATTACGGGACCCGGCAGTCCTTCGGTGTTGGCCAACATGGTGCCCGCGATCGAGCAACACGTGAATTGGATCGCTGACTGCATCGAATATCTGCGCATCGCTGGTCTTCGCGAGATTGAAGCCACGATCGATGCGGAAGATGCCTGGGTCGAGCACGTAAACGAGATCGCAGACATGACGCTGTTTCCCAGCTGCAATTCCTGGTATCTCGGGGCGAACATCGCGGGCAAGCCCCGGGTCTTCATGCCCTATATCGGATTTCCGACCTACGTCGACAAGTGCGAAGAAGTCGTGGCCAAGAACTACGAAGGTTTTTCGCTTCGCTGACCTTCGGGTTTCTCCTGCGGAAGAGCGTCGGCGATCCGCTAAACTGGTCGAACGGAATTTCGCCCCTTTTATTTCTCAATCATGTAGGTGATCAAATTGAAGCAACGCGTTCGCATCGCAGTCCTCGGAGCGGGCATGTCTGGCATCTGTATGGCTGTCCAGCTGAAGAAGCGCGGTATCCATGATTTTGTCATTCTCGAAAAGGCCGAAGCGGTCGGTGGGACCTGGCGCGAAAACACCTACCCGGGTGTGGCCTGCGATGTCCCCTCGCATTTGTATTCGTACTCCTTTGAGCTGAACCCCAATTGGAGTCATTCATATTCGACGGGTCGTGATATCTGGGACTACTGTGAAGCGGTTGTCCAAAAGCACGACCTGAAGCCGCATATCCGGTTTGGTGCCGAAATCTCGAACGTGCGATTCGATGGCAGCCGTTGGCAGATCGAAGTGAAGGACGGCGCGACGGTCGACGCAGAAATCGTGGTCAGCGGAATGGGGGGGCTGCACGTACCCAATCGCGCCGCTCTTCCGGGCATGGATTCGTTCGCCGGCACCAGCTTTCACACCGCAGAATGGAATCACGACCACGACCTCACCGGGCGTCGCGTCGCGATCATCGGCACCGGAGCCAGCGCAGTGCAGGTGCTTCCGGCGATCGCCGAACAGGTCGCGGAGGTTTCGATCTTCCAGCGTTCAGCGGCCTGGGTTTTTCCGCGGTTGGCCCGGGAAATTCCCGAAGACTGGCGCGCTCGGTTCCGCCGCGCCCCGCTGTTGCTTAGGCTCTACCGCTGGTGCTTGTGGATGTTCATGGATGTATTCGGCTTCCTCTCCCTGCGCAGGGGCAGCTGGATGGCCGCCAAGGTGAGGCGCATCGGGCTCGCGCATCTCGAGGCGGCGGTCAAGGATCCGGTATTGAGACAGAAGCTCACACCGGACTACAACCCCGGCTGCAAGCGTCGCTGTATCGCGGACGACTATTGGATCACTTTCAATCGCGACAACGTTCACCTGGTCGTAGATACGATTGCCAGTGTCGAAGCCGGCGGGATTCGAGATGCCTCGGGAAAGCTGCACGAGGTCGATACGATCATCGAAGCCACGGGGTTCAGGCCTTTCGACATCAGCGACTACGTCAATATCGAGGGCCGGGACGGCCGCAGGCTGCGCGATGTCTGGGGCGAGAGGATCGAGACGTTCCGCACGATGATGATTCCGGGTTTCCCCAACTTCTTCTTGCTGCTCGGGCCCAACAGTGGGACCGGCCACACCTCGGCCTTGATCATGATCGAGTCCCAGGTGCAATACATCTTGCGTTGCCTCAGGCTGATGGAACGAGAAGGTGTGAAACACCTGGATCCCGACCCGGAGGTCGTTCGCCAGTACAATCGCCGCCTACAGCGAGACATGAAGGGAATGGTATTCAGCGGTGGTTGTAACGCCTGGTATACCGATGCCAACGATTACAACTTCACGCTGTGGCCGTACTCGGCGGTACGCTTCGTGGCAGAACTGAAGCGAATCAAGCGGTCGGAGTTTTTGAGTTCAGCAGATCTCAGAACCTGATCAGTCGAGTCTGACGATGGTCCGGCCGACGGTCTTGCGATCTCGCAGCGACTCGAGGGCAGCAGGCAATGCCTCGAATTCGACGACCTGACCCACCACAGGGCGAAGCTCCTTTGCGAGCACGCCTTCGACGATCTCTTTGGTGATGCGCGTTCCTAAATGATCCGGCACGAAATTCCAACCCATGCCCTTCTTCATCAACGGTGCAATTACGGCGTCCGCATAGGCGAGAAGCACGCCGCAAAGTTTCAGGTTTCCCACAGAAATGCGTCGGGGCACGATGAACTGTTTGTCGGCAAAGGACTTGTCCGAAGCGAAGCCCATCATCAGGTAGCGGCCGTTGTACGCGATGCAGTTCATCGACTTCTCCATCACAGCCTCGCCAACATTGTCGAAGATCACATCGACGCCGCGGTTTTGCGTGGCTTCCATGATCACTTCGCAAAAGTCCTGTTCGTTGTAGTTGATCACCGTGTCGGCCCCGAGATCGCTGCAGAGTTTCAGCTTCTCTGCCGATCCCACCGTGGCAAACACCGTCGCGCCGGCGTTCTTTGCCAGCTGAATGGCCGCGGATCCGGCCCCACCCGCCGCAGCGTGGATCAAGACACTTTCCCCCGCCTGGAGTTCGGCGCGATCGAGCAAGCCCAGCCAGGCGAGATGGAAGGGGAAATAGAGAGCAGCCGCATCCGGGAGTGGGATCTCTTCGGGCATGTCGAAAGCACTTACGAGGGGACAGATCGCGTACTCGGCAAAGCCGCCGGTGGCTTGCTTCGCCATCGCCACGACCCGCCGGTTGGCCCAGTCTTCCGTGCCGGGACCACAGGCGGCAACCGTGCCCATGACCTCCATTCCGGGTGTGCACGGCAGCTCCGGCCGCACCATCATATTGCGACCGGTCACGCGCTCGAGGTCGTTGAGGTTGAGCGCGATGGCCGCAACGTGCACCAACAACTCACCGGGTTGCGGTTCCGGAAGTGAGATCTCGTCGAGCTTCAGAACCTGGGTCGGTTCTTCACCGTACTCATGGGTCCGCCAGGCGCGCATGGTTTTGGGCAGATTGCCGTCGTTGCTCATGGGTCGATCTCCTCGCTGACTTTGTACATTGACGAACTTTGACCGCTCAGTCCTTTGGCCGGTCTCCCGAAAGCACGTCCATGCCAAAGGCGGGTTCTACAAATTGCGTGAAATTGGGACCGCGCCGCAGGGCGTGCCCCCCGTCTACATTGATCGCGACGCCGGTTATCCAGCGCGCTTCGGGGCCGATCAGAAAGCGTGCGAGATTTCCGACGTCTTCCGGATCCCCCACATCGTTCATGGGTGTGTTCTCAATGTAGGATGCAAAGACCTCACTGTCGCGCGGAATTCCTTGCATGATCTCGGTCGAGATGAAGCCCGGCCGAATGGAGTTGAAGCGGACGTTGCGCGCGCCATATTCGTCTGCGGCGTTTTTCATCATCTCTTCAATCCCGGCCTTGCCCACGCAATAGGCTCCGAAATACGGATGGGTCACGTGTCCCGCGATCGATGACATACCGATGAAAGACCCACCCCCCGCCTCGATCATGTAGGGAGTCGTGTGCTTTACGCAGAGCATCGTGCCGAGCACGTTGAGGTGAAGCACGCGAACAAACTCATCCGCGTCCTGAAGGTGGTACGGCCCCATGCCGCCGCCGCCCCCCGCATTGGCCACGCAACCGTCCAGCCCACCCGTCGGTTCCGCTGAGAATGCGACGATGCGCTTGACGTCGTCCTCCTTCGTCACGTCGCCAACCACAAACTGAATGCTCCCGCCGTGCCCCAGGTGAGATTCAATTTTCTTGCTGGCGACGGCGAGCCTGTCTTCGGTCCGGCCGCAGATCGTGACCGCCGCCCCGTCCGCCGCACAACGCGCCGCACAGGCCGCACCAATGCCGGTTCCGCCACCGGTAACGAGAATTGCCATGCCTTCGAGGCCGCCACTCGGAATGGTTCCCTTTGCCATCGTGTCTCTCCTGAGTTTTTCCGCGCGCTGCGGGGGTATGCGTTCTCTGACAGGCCGGTATGAGGCGACCCTGCCAGGGGGGCATCAACTCGATACGCTATGGTCTGCGAGCATACCTCGATCGCGTATCCCGTTCAGGTTCGCGCTTCTGCGGGAGTTTGGTACGATTTTAAACCTCGACGAGCCGAAAGGTTCGCGCGCCGCGTGCCAGCCAAGACAAAATTCAGATGCACAGTTCAGAACAGAATTCGTTGCCGCTCGTTGATCTCGAAGTTGGGCAAAGCGGCGAGCTCGTGAGGGACTCCGAAGAGGGTGTTCCAAAGCGCTTGCGCGAACTCGGATTCGTTCCGGGTACCCGAGTGACGCTGGTTCGCCGCGGTGCGCTGGGTGATCCCATCGAACTCGAGCTTCGAGGTTTTCGCATGTGTTTGCGGCGGCGAGATCTCAGCGGCATGAGTGTGATGAGGATCGAAAACTGATGGCGTCCGGCAACCCACTGACCCTGGAAGACATGGCGACAAGCAACACCAGTGACGTGGTTGCGCTGGTCGGTGCACCCAATACCGGCAAGACGACGCTGTTCAATGCGCTGACGGGATCGCGGGCCAAGGTTGGCAACTATCCGGGGGTCACGGTCGAACGGCGCGAAGGCAAGATCCAGAAGCTGAACAATTCGGTTCAACTGATCGATCTTCCCGGTACCTATAGTCTGATTCCAGAGACTCTCGATGAGCGAGTGGTCGAGGACATGCTCTCGGGTCGAATCCCCGGCGAGAGTGCCCCAGATGCAATTCTCGTCGTCGCGGATGCAACCACCCTCGAACGCGGCCTGGCCCTCGTGCTGCAGGTTCTCTCCTCTCATCCCGATTCGCCGGTGGCGCTCGTGGTCACCATGATCGACGAGCTTCGCGCACGGGGTGGGCTGGTGAACTTCGACAAGCTCGGGCGCCGTCTCGGGATCGCAGTATTTCCCATCGTGGGCAACCGCGGCGTGGGACTGGACCTGTTGTTGCGCGCGCTCGAAGCCCCCACCCAGTGGCGCCGCGGCGAGGGCATGGAGCCGGTCGAGTCCACCGAAGCGCGCTTCGAACAAGTCGATGCGTTGTGGGCAGAGATCAAACAGCGCCCTTTGAATCGAGATGAACACACCGACCGAATTGATCGGGTTCTACTTCACCCGGTATGGGGCGGGCTGATCTTTGCGGGTGTGATGATCTTTGTCTTTCAGAGCATCTTCACCTTCGCCCTTCCAGCGATGGACGGCATCGACTCATTCTTCTCTGAGTTGGGGAGAATGTCGCGAACAGCGATGCCCGAAGGTTGGTTCACAGATTTGTGGATCGATGGAATATTGGCCGGAGTCGGCTCTGTGATGATCTTCCTTCCCCAGATCGTCATTCTCTTTACGCTGATCCATTTTCTCGAAGACATCGGCTACATGGCCCGGGCGGCGTTTGTGGTCGATCGCGTGATGGGTTGGTTCGGACTCCAGGGCCGCTCGTTCATCGTGCTGCTCTCCTGCTATGCGTGCGCGGTGCCGGGGATCATGGCCGCGCGCACAATTCCGAACCCGAGAGACCGTCTCGCCACCATTCTCGTTGCACCATTCATGACCTGCTCGGCCCGGCTCCCCATCTATACACTTCTGATCGCGGCTTTCGTTCCCGCAGTCTCAGTCGGATTGGGGATTGGACTCCAGGGGCTCGTGATGCTGGGGCTCTATCTGTTGGGGGCGGTCACCGCCATGGTTTCCGCGGCGCTCCTCAAGGCGACCGTGATTCGCGGTCATGTTTCGACGTTCTATATGGAGCTTCCGCCGTATCGCTTCCCCACGCCGAGACTTTTGGCGTCCCAGGTCTGGCGCAGCGCGAAGGCCTTCTTGAAGCGTGCGGGCACGATCGTGTTCGTCGCCTCGTTGATCGTATGGGCGCTGCTCAACTATCCAAAGGCAGAAGTGATCCCCGGTGCGACCCCCGCGGCCCAGGCGCAGATGGATCTCGAAGCGAGCTTTGGCGCTCGGATCGGCAAGGCAATCGAACCCGCCATCGCACCCCTCGGTTACGACTGGAAAATTGGCGCCGGCTTGATCGCGAGCTTTGCCGCACGCGAGATCATTGTCTCGACGCTTGCGCAGATCTACGCCGTAGGAGATGCCGACGATTTCGAAGGGTTGCGCGGAGCGCTCCAGGCGGACGTAGATCCGAGAACCGGAGAGCGCGTGTTCAGTCTTCCGGTCGCGCTTTCGTTGCTGGTGTTCTTTGTGTTTGCGCTTCAATGCACTTCCACCATCGCCGTGATGGCGCGGGAAACCGGGGGGTGGCGTTGGCCTATGTTTGCGCTGACTTATATGATGGTATTGGCGTGGTGCGGAGCGTTTGTGACATTCCGAATCTCGAGCTTGCTGCTCTAATCGCGGTCCTGCGAAAACGCAGTATGGGGTCGGCGATTACAGACGAGCGGATCTAGCGGCAAAAGACAGGAGGCAAGATGGCGGACAGTATTGAAATTACGGATGAATGGCGCAAAGTGATCGGCGTCGAATCAGCGCCGTGGACCCACGAAGTCACCACCACGAGCGTCCGCGCGTTTGCGCGCGGGGTGGGGTACACGGATCTCGTGTACTTCGACGAAGCCAAGGCCAAGGCGGCGGGGTACCGAAGTCTTCCGTGTCCCCCGACCTATCTGGGCACGCCAATCTTCATTCCCGGTGTGTGTAGCGATACGTTCAGTGGTCTAAGAAATACCGGACCTTCGATCGATCCTGGCCTGCCAAATTTGCTGGACGGCGGAACCGAAACCGAATACTACGCGGACATCTGTGCTGGAGACATCCTCACTGTGATCTCGTGTATTTCGGATCTCTCGGTGCGCAAGGGAAGGACGACCGGCGAGATGCTGATCATGACGAACGAGACCAAGGTCGTAAACCAGGACGGTGAACTCGTGGCGACCCAGCGCGGCCAGGCCCTCTTTTTCTGAGCCGCTCGAAAGAAGATCTACGTACGCGAATAGGCAAGCAAAGAGACAGGAGAATTCGAGATGCCGAGAACCTGGGACTCATTCAAAGAGGGGGACGCTCTCCCCGAACTCATCAAGAACCCGGACGTAACCCAGCTCGTCAAGTACGCCGCGGGCGGCGGCGATTTCAATCCGCTTCACCACGACTTTGAGTTTCCGCAATCGAAGGCCATTGGTTCGATCATCATTCATGGACGCTTCAAGTATGCCGCGCTCGGGGAACTAGTTTCCAACTGGCTCGACCACGGCGGCCGCATCAAGAACCTTGCCTGCCAGTATCGCGGCATGGACTTGCCCAATCAGGAGATGACCCTGGGTGGCATAGTCAAGCGCAAATGGGAAGAGGGCGGCGAGAAGCTCGCCGAACTCGAACTCTACGTGAACAACGCCAAGGGCAAGAACACGACCCCGGGCACGGCAGTGGTTCGTTTCAACTGATCAGACAGTCGCCTCGACGTCCGCCAACAAGAACGCATCGCCGAGCACCGTCTTTCCGTCGAGACTGTGGACCTTGCGGCCCACGGCGTGGACGATGTCGCGGCTGAAAACGACCCGCCCCACATGGCGACCGGTGCAGAGTTCGAGGGCGCCCTCGGCCATCATCTCGACGGGTTCGGCCATGTCGGGGTTTCTGCGGGCGATGTCGCGCACGTAGCTTGCACCGTGGGTCAGCACGATCGATGTCGGCGCCATGGCGTTTACGAAGATGTCGTGTTCCGCGACTTCGTGGGCCAGGGCCGTGGTGTAGCGCTCGAGTGCGGCCTTGCTGGCTCCGTAGGGGCCGATGACCAGGGCGGCAATCTTGGAGTCGCGGTAGGGAAGCTCGGGTTGCTTCGAGGTCGCGCTGGAGATGTTCAAGATCCAGCCGCCGCCCCGGGCCTTCATGCTGGGAATGGCCTGCTGTGCGAGGTCGATCGGGCCGTTCACGTTCATGTCGAACATATTGCTGCGTTCAAGGGTTGTGCACTCACTCGGAAGCTTCATGCTCGATCCGGCGGCATTGTTCACCAAAATATCGATTGGGCCAAAGGCCTCGCTCGCCCGCTCGATCAGATCTGCCCGGGCCGAAGCGTCCGACAAGTCGCATGCGACGGCCGAGGCCTTGCCGCCGTTCGCCTGCACGAGAGAAACCGATTGCTCGAGGGTTCCCACCAAATCGTCATGGGCCCCCATACGCGACGCACAGAGCACAACCGATGCGCCCTCGCTGGCCAGTCGGGTTGCAATGGCGAGCCCGATGCCGCGACTCGCACCCGTAACGAACGCTACTTTCCCGTCACATTGACCCATTTTCAATTCTCCTCTGGAGCGCCTGGAGACGTCTGGACGACAGGAAGCAAGCTACCATGAAACAGCCGCCGCGCTTGCGTAGTTCCGAGGATGTTGGGGACTGTGGGTCGACTGCGGCGAAGGGCTGGAGTATTCCTCACGCATGAGTCTACGTGGAACCGGGCAGGGCGGGGTGCTGAGTCGCACCCGCGAGCTGTTTCAGGTCCTGGGCGGGGCGGGTTTCTTGAGCCCGCGTTACCTGAGGAGCATGAAGCGGGCGGTCTCGAAGTACGGGTCGACGACCGCCGCTGGCTTTTACGCCGCCGCCCAGCGCGATCCCGATCGCACGGCGGTTGTAGACGACACCAGTTCGCTGACCTTCGCTGAAATGGATCGCTCGACCAATGCCATCGCACGAGGCCTGGCTGAAGCCGGAGTGAAGGCCGGCGACAGTGTCGCGTTGTTCGCGCGCAACCACGTTGGCTTCGTTCGGGCGCAGGTCGCCCTGGACAAACTCGGCACCAACACCTTGATGCTCAACACCGGCTTCGCAGCGCCGCAGCTCGAAGAAGTGTGTGCGCGTGAAGGCAGCCAGTTGATCATCTACGACGAAGAGTTCCGCGACATTGTCGAAATGGGAACTGTGAGCAGACTCACCCGGGTCGTGACCTCGGCCGAAAACGGCGCTGCCGAAACAACCCTCGAGCAGTTGGCGGAAAATTACGACGATGCAGAGCTCGACGCCCCATCCCAGCCCGGTCGCTACACGATTCTGACCTCCGGCACTACGGGCTCTCCGAAAGGTGCGCAGCGCAAGATGAAGCGCCAGGGCATCGATACATTGATCGGCCTGTTTGGGCGCATGCCCCTTCGCACCGGGATGCGCAATCTCGTCGTCGCGCCGACCTTTCATTCGTGGGGCGGGCTGCATCTGCTGGTCGCGGCCCAACTCGGTTGTACCGTTTGCCTGAGACGCCGGTTCGATCCGGAAGGCACCCTGGCGGCCATCCAGGAGTTGGGGGTTCAAATCATGGCGGTCGTCCCGGTCATGATGCAGCGCATCCTCGATCTGGGTCCCGAGATCATCGGTCGCTACGACACCTCGACCCTCGAAGCGGTCTGCGTGAGCGGTTCGACACTTCCGGGCGGCCTCGCGATCGAGTGGATGGATACCTTCGGCGACAACGTCTACAACCTCTACGGTTCTACCGAGGTCGCCCAGGCTACGATCGCCATGCCCGATGAATTGCGGGCTGCGCCCGGTACTGCCGGTCGCCCGCCCCGCGGCGTAACCGTGCGTATCCTCGACGACCAGGGTCACGAATTGCCCTCCGGCACGACCGGACGCATTTTTGTCGGCAACGATGTCCAGTTCGACGGCTACACGGGCGGGGGCAACAAGGAGATGATCGACGGTCTGATGTCCAGCGGCGATGTCGGCCACTTCGATTCAGAAGGTCGCCTCTTCGTGGACGGCCGCGACGACGACATGATCATCTCGGGGGGAGAAAACGTCTTTCCACGAGAAATCGAAGACCTGCTTTCGAATCACGATCAGGTGTTGGAAGCTGCGGTGGTTGGTGTTGCCGACGAGGAATTTGGGCAGCGTCTCAAGGCGTTCGTCGTGCTGCACGAGGGTGCGAGCGAAGATGAGGCTGGGCTGAAGGACTACGTAAGGGCCAACCTTGCCCGGTACAAAGTGCCCCGCGAGATCGTCTTCCTCGACACCCTGCCGCGAAACACGACGGGCAAGGTCCTCAAGCGGGACTTGCTCGATAATACTCCGTAGCCAGACACGGGTGTTTTATCCAGATTGCTCGTATTCCGGGTTGTTCCTTCAGAGGTGTGGTGAATTTACCGATTGCTGGAATGTCATTCGTCCTGAACGGCCATTGAGTTCGAAGGGACATGGAGAGACGGAAATGTCGCGCTCAATCCTGGTCGTCGAGGATCACCCGGACAATCGCAAGCTCGTCTGCTGGTGTCTCGAGGATGCTGGCTACAGCTTCGAAGCGGTAGAGACTGGCGAGGAAGCCCTGGCGGTGCTCGAGCAACGCTCCTTCGGGCTCGTCTTGATGGACATTTCATTGCCGGGAATCGACGGCAAGGAAACGACACGGCGTCTGCGAGCGAACTTGCGATTCAAAGATCTCCCGATCCTTGCGGTGACGGCCCACGCCGTCTCGGGAGAGGCCGAGGATATTTTGAATTCCGGCGTCAACGGCCTGATCACCAAGCCGATCCTCGAAGAGGAGCTACTCGAAGCGATCGCGACCTGGATTGGTTCGGACTCCTAAAAAAATCAACGCCCAGTTGGCAACGCTCAAGATTCGCGGGATTTGCGTGCCTTCGCCGCGAGAATCGACCGCACGAGTTGCGCCGCCTCGCTCTGGCCCTTGGAAAGGATGACCTCGACCTTCCCGCCGAGACGGTCATAGTCCTTGCGGTGGAGTTCCTTGCCGCTCATGACAATGATGGGGATTTTTGACCAGGTCGGATCAGATTTGACGTTCCTGAGAAACTCGAACCCGTCCATTTCGGGCATCATGAGATCCAGGAAAATTACATCCGGCTGGAAGTTGACCAGAGATTCGAGCGCCTCGCCGCCATTGTTGGCGACCGTGGCATCAATCTGGCTGTCGATCAGCGTGGTGGCGATCAGTTGACAACTGTCCGGATCGTCGTCAACGATCAGGGCGCTATGAATCTCATCCACGAGCACCTGATGGACTGTTTCTACCAGCACCTCTGCGTCGACGGGTTTTGACAAGAACGCGCATGCGTCGATGTCGAGTTCTCGTGCGTCTTCGGCGGTGGCGGAGACGATGACCACTGGGACGTCCGCAATCGCGGGAATCCTTTTGAGTTTTCGCAGAATTTCGTAACCGTCCTGTCCCGGGAGTTCGAGGTCGAGGCAGATGATGTCCGGCGAAGTAGTCTGCGCTTGTGAAATCGCCTGCTCGAGGTTCAGTGCGGTTTGGACGGCGTATCCAGCATCCAGGAAGGTGAGGCTGAGGTACTTGAGAATGTCGGGCTCATCGTCGACACAGAGAACCGTGAGCCCTGTAGCCGGCTCATCAGATTCCTGGGTTGAGGCATCCGGGGAGAGTGATTGGTCAGACGACTGATCATTCCCACCGCTCGGGTTGACGACCTGTCTGGCGAGCGACGCCACTAACGGGATGGTAATCCAGAAGTCGCTCCCCACTCCGTATTCGCTGGTAAACTCGAGCCGGCCCCCGTGTAGTTCCGCGTAGTGTTTGACGATGACGAGGCCCGTACCACCGACTCGCCTGTCCGAGTTCTGGTCTACTTGCATGAACCGAAGGAAGAGTCGATCTCGATCTTCTTCGCGAATCCCAACTCCGCTATCGACCACCCGTATTTGAGCGGCATCTCCCAGCTCTGGATCCACCACCTTGCGCAAACTCACCGTGATGTGCCCTTGGTCGGTGTACTTGATCGCATTTGAGATCAAATTGTTGATCATCTGTCTACATTTGACGCTGTCGGCCTGGACGTTTAGCGCCGTATCTTCTGAGAGGTCGAGTTCAACCCGGAGCCCTTTGGCCTCCGCAGTCGGTGTCAGTTCCTGCGTGGCATGCTGCACGACTTCACTCAAATCAAAAGCTGTGTAGTCGAGCTCCACTCGACCGGCCTCGATCTTCGAAAGATCGAGGATGTCGTTGATGAGAATGGGCAGATGTTCGGCGTTGCGGTCGACCGTCCGCAGAGCGTCCATGTCTCGCTCGCCGATTTGTTCGGGCAACCGCTTGATCAGTCGCTTTGTAAATCCCATGATCGAATTCATGGGTGTCCGAAGTTCGTGGGACATGTTCGCGAGAAAATCGCTCTTCACGCGACTGGCTCGTTCCGCTTCTTCGACCGCGTTCTCGAGATGTGAAATCAGTACCTGGCGCTCTTCAGACAGCTGGGCCTGGCGCGCGTAAGTCTGAACGTAGTCGATGAACAGCCCGATTACGGGGATCATGTAGCTGAACGCTTTCGTCGCGTGTGCCACATTGAATGCCGAATCGTGCAGACTGGTCGAGCCAAAGGCCATGTAGAGCTCGGTAGCAATATCGGGAATCAGCGCGATCAGGAGCATGTACGAAAAAACGTTGCGGTGCAGTCGCAGATACATGGGGAAGACGACCAGGGCGTTGATCGCGTACGGAATGATCGGATAGATGTCGAACGGGCGTTTGATGGTGTTGTCCGGAAACATGGTTTGCGGAAGCGTCGCGGTGTTCGCGCAGTAGTCGATGATCAAATATGCGGTCAAAACAAATACGCCGCTGATCGCCACCATTCCAGCCGGACTGATCTGCCCCCCTCCTCGCCGGAAACTCAGGACCACGATCGTTACGCCGACGAGCTGAATGACGGCATTGAACATCCGGCAGATTGCCCAGGTGAATGGGATGAGGTCTTTGTTATCTGCCTGGGCGGAGATGAGGCGATCTGCCGCCAAGGTGTGGAAGGCGTCCATTGCTCCAGCGCACAACAGGGCAATGCCGATGATCATGAGCGAGCTTTCTCGCGTCAGTCGAAATTGCATCATCGCGAGAGCGAACAGGAAGACCGCAGACGCGGTAGCGCTCCATTCGAGCAATGTATGGGTGTAGTTCCCACGTGCGGCCGCGTGGACTGCTTCGCCCAGGCTGGACTGCGTCATGGCGCCGGTGTCGGCGATCAGGAGAGGTTTGATCTCAGTCGAAAAATCTACACCCATCCCCATGAGCAGAAGTGGCAAGACACAAATCAGCGTGACTCCCGCTGCCCAGTTCCACGGCGAAAAAGAAATGTTGGAGGTCTCGAGAGTTTCGGAGACATTGGTGATGGTTGCTGCGGACAAATGATTTCAACCTTGGATGACTCGAAGGCGGGGCAAAGAGGCCTGGACACACCTGGCTGTTCGCGAGACCTCGACCGGATAATCGGAAGGTCTATTCCAGGGCTTGATCGCATCAGTCGAGGATGGATTCTTCTCGCTACCGATACGTCATTTAATGTTTTGCGCTTCGAGATTCGGGGTGGCTTTGCCCAGGGCCTACGCGCAGAAACTCAATTGGCCTCAATTGGCCTCAATTGGCTTCAATTGGCGATGAGCAGGCGCAGCCGGTTGCCGACGCGCTCGGCGTTGTCTGCGAGATTCGCGACCCAGCCAATGATCTGATTCCAGAAAACTACGCCCACCCCGAGCTCCGACTCGAGGGCGAACAGCTTTCGTTGCGCGCGTTCGGCGAGTTTGTCTGTGTCGGTCTCAATGCGCGAGAGCTCGTCGATCATCTCTTCGACCCGGACCACCCCGCGCCCCCGAAAACCGGTTTCGACCAGTTCGTCGAGCTCACTGATGATGCGGTCTGCAGCCTCGCAGGCCGCGATCACGCGACGAACCAGATCGATCATGGGTTCAACCAGAGTTTCCGGAAACATCATCGTTCGGATCTCGACCAGTTCGGCGATGTCTTGCGCCCGGTCGGCGATCGAATCCTGATAATCGAGAATTTCGAGCATGTCCCGCCGCTCGACCGCCAGCATCAAACGCTTGGGCAGGTGGCTGCGAATTTCGTTCTTGATGCGGTCCGCATCGTGCTCGAGGCGATCGATCGTCTCGCGATGGCCGGCGAGTTCTTCCGTCTTGCCCGCCGCCATGCATTCAAATAGCGGCAGCAACTCGCGTGCGCAGGATAGCGCCGCCGCCATGTGTTCTTGCATGGGGCGAATCGGAGACTTGCCGAAGAGATCTCCCATTAACGACACGGCGTATCCCTCCTATTGCGGGGTGAGCAGGCCCTTGAAAAAATAAAAGAAGAAGATCGACAGGAGCCCGGCGATGGGCAGCGTCAAAACCCACGAGCTCGCAATTTTTGCCACTACCCGCAGGTCGAGTGCGCCGATTCCACGCGCCAGTCCTACACCCAACACCGATCCTACCAGGATATGGGTTGTGGAGACGGGAATTCCCATGCGAGAGGCCACCACGATGGTTAGCGCCGCGGCGAGTTCGGCTGAGAACGCTCGGCTGGGCGTGAGCTCGGTAATCTTCTTTCCGACGGTCTCCATCACCTTGTAGCCCCAGGTCGCCAACCCGACCACGATTCCGATTCCGCCGACGACCAGCATCCAAGGCGCCACGGCGGCTTGGCCCGCGACCTCGATTCCTTGTTCGATATTGATGACCGACGCCAGCGGGCCAATCGCGTTGGCGACATCGTTGGAACCGTGTGCGAATGCGACCGCGCATGCGGTCAGGACCACCAGCACCACGAACACCTGCTCGGTTTGGAGAAAACGGTGCTCCTCTGAAGGTTCCATGGTTTTCATGCGACGCGTCATCACGGCGCCCAACGCGGCACCGACGACCCCCACTAGCGCCGCCCGCAACAACGCCTCGGGAAGGTCGTAGTCGAGGTTCATGTTCTTCAGACCCTTGAAGAGGGTGACGAGTCCAATGGTGAAAAACACCACAAAGAAGAACGCCGGGGCGTAGCGTTTGGCTTCCAGCAGTGGATCTTCCCGATCGAGAATCAATACTCGAATCAGCTGAAAAATCCCGTACCCGAGTATCCCACCGATGAGCGGCGAGGTGACCCAGGAAACCATGATCTCCCCTACCTTGTCCCAGGCCACGGCCTCGGGTCCAATTCCGACGACGCCGAACCCCACGATTGCGCCGACGATGGCGTGGGTGGTGGAAACAGGCAGGCCAAAGCGCGTCGCACCGACCAGAAGCGTTGCCGCTGCGGCGAGTGCCCCCAGCATGCCGAACTTCAAAATGTCTGGATCTGCGGCAAACGCGGTGGTATCGAGGATGCCTTTGCGCACCGTGTCCGTGACGTGGCCGCCCACGAAATACGCCCCACAGAACTCCAGCAGTCCGGCGATGATCACCGCGTTGCGGATGGTCAGGGAACCCGAGCCGACGCTGGTTCCCATGGCGTTGGCGACATCATTGGCCCCGATCGCCCAGGCCATGTACAGGGCGAGGCTACCTGCGATCCAGAGGACTGGAGAGAACCCGAGCCAGCTTGCGTCTACCACCCAATTCCCGCCTTTTGTGAGCCCAAATCGATGGCGGTGCGGCCACGGGCGCGTAGTCAACTCGATTTAGGCCTGAGGCGCAAGGCGCATCCGCCCAATTAAAGTAGCCTTTGAGTGGTGGAGAATGCCATTCAGCTTTGCAGCGTCTTCGGCCTCCGGCTGTTTCTAGCAGCCGGAGTCACAGGCCTGCTGTGTGGATGCGCAACACAGGGCGAATCCGCCCGCCAGCTCCACTTCGACGCGATCGTAATCGACGGACATTCGGACACGACGCCACGCTTCGAAGATCCGTCTTGGAATTTTGCGGATCGTCACCCAAAAGCCTTTGGCCATATGGATTTACCGCGAATTCGAGAGGGCGGACTCGACGTTCAGTTCTGGTCGATCTACATGGGCAAACGCGACATCCCGGGCAGCGCGATCCGCGAAGCGCTCGAGCGCATCGACGCAGTTCACGCGATGGCCGCGCGGCACCCCGAAGACGTTGTCGTCGCCGCGAGTGTCCGCGAAATTCGCGACGCGGTCGCCGCTGGAAAATTCGTCAGCTTGATGGGGATCGAGGGCGGCCACATCATCGAAGAGAGTCTGCCCGCGCTGCGCAATTTTTATCGACTCGGCGTTCGTTACATGACCCTGACCCATTCGTTCCACACGCCGTGGGCGGACTCTTCGGGAACCGATGAGACTCCAGAACCCGTCCACAATGGCCTCACCGAATTTGGCGAGCAGGTCGTCACCGAAATGAACCGGATCGGCATGCTGGTCGATATTTCCCATGTCTCCGACAAGACCTTCTTCGACACCCTCGAAGTATCGCGGGCGCCGGTCATCGCGTCGCATTCTTCGGCCCGCGCGGTCGCCGATCATCCCCGCAATATGAGCGACGAAATGTTGCGCGCCCTCGCGAAAAACGGGGGTGTCGTAATGATCAACTTCTATCCGGTTTATATTGACGAGCAGACCCAGGCGGTAGCGCGCGGCTACTTCGAAGAGCACGAAGCCACCCTCGACGCGCTCTGGGAACGGGCCGAAGGCGACCCGTCGCTGCAACGCAAACTGATGCGCGAATACTACGCCAGGTATCCCGTGCCCCAGACCTCGCTGGACGTGCTGCTCGACCATTTTGATCACGCGATCACGCTGGCTGGGCCAGACCACGTCGGAATTGGTGCGGACTGGGACGGCGTACCCAGCATGCCCGTGGGCATGGAAGAAATCAGCGACTTGCCTTCGCTCACCGAGGGTCTCCTCGCGCGGGGCCACTCGCGCGAAACGATCCGGAAGGTCCTGGGCGAAAACCTGCTGCGCGTGCTCGGGGCCGCGGAAGATGTGGCGCGCGAGATGCGCGCCGAAGGTCTGCGCGGTCGTCGATAGCAAGACCCGCAAGACCCGCAGGTAGCTCCGGCTCAGAGCGTTTCCGCGAAACTCTCGATCACCCGACAGAGTTGCGGACCGTCTTCGAGCATGACCGCATGGCCCGCCCGTTCGAGGGTGTGGAGCTGCCCGTTGCGCAAGAGCGTTTCGCAGATGTGCTTGGCGACCGGTTCAGGAAGTACTGCAGAGAGTCCTCCGCGCACGAGCAGTGTCGGACAGCGGATCTGGCGAAGTGCGTCTTCGAGTTGCTGTTCCATCGCTTGCCAGTCGCCGGCGCCCGCGCTTGGATTCAATATGCCGGGATCGAGTTTGAGTTCGAAGCGCCCGTCGAGCCGGCGGACGATGCATCGCGGGGCAAAATCTGCGAGCGCATCGGGATCTGCCCAGGGAAGTTGTGCGCCGAGCCACCGGCGGTAGCCCTCGACACTTTCGAAACTGTCGAGAGCGCTCTCGGTGTCATTGGCGATCTGGGTCAGGGCGGCGATCGAAAGGTTTGGCCCCGTATCGACCAACACCAGACCCTCGACGCGCTCGGGATGTTGGGCGGCAAACAGCGTCGCGGCGTGCCCGCCGAGGGAATGAGCTACGAGGATGACGCGATCCAGGCCGATCGCATCGAGTGCAGTGGGCAAATCACGCGCGTAGTCGTCGAGCTGGTAGCGACGTTCGGGGGACCAACCCGAGTCTCCATGTCCGCGCAGATCGATCGAGATGGGGCGCAGCAAGCGACGAGAGATGGTTTCTGCGATCGAGCGCCAGACGTGTCGATTCTGCGAAAAGCCGTGAAGCATGACCAGCGGGCGGCCTTGCTCGCAAAACGATTCGCTAGCCAGGGTTACGATGTCTTTACTCGATAGATCACTCAATGCTTCACTCAATGGATTGTGGCCTTAAGCGCGACGGCTTTTTCGAGGCTTTCGAGCAGCACGTGCAAACTCGGGCGGTCGACCCAGGTCGCAGGAGGCAGCGCGATCCCGGCATCCTTTTCGATCAACAACGCGAGCTCTCTGGCGAGGAGCGAGTCGAGACCCAGGTCGACCAACGAAGCGTTCGGGTCCAGTCGCGCACGCGCTTCGCCCGAGAGTGCCAGCACGTTCGCAATTCGTTCCTCTACGACCGCTGCGAGCCGTGCCGTTCTCTGCTCGGGAGGGAGCCCCGCGAGATCGATCGGAGAGTAGATGGCGCTGGTCGATCCTGCTGAAAGCGAAGTCTCATGAAGCAGCGATCGCGCACCCTGGGTGGGCCAATCCTCGGGGTCGGCCGGGATGACGACGCCGTCATCTCCCAGTCCGCCCTGTCCGCCCCGCTCGCAAAAGACGAGCAAACCCATCGCCTGTCCAATGCGACGCTCGCTGCTCGGTGCGCCTTCCCCCGTGTATGCGATCCCGATGCTGGCGGCAGGCTGACCGCGTCGACGCCGCTCTCGACACAGCGCGTCCGCGAATGTCCGCATGCCGCGACCGGCATCGATTCTACCCTGGGAGTGCTCTCCTTCGGCCCCGGGGCTTTTGTCTTCATGGCCGCGTCCAAAAACATCACGGGCCGCGTGCACGAGCAGAAAAACTTTCGGCGGCTGGTCTCGGGTGGCGGTATCGAGGACTCGCATGAGTTCGATTTCGGCGTCAATCGCCGTCGCGCTCGAAATCGTATCGTCTACCACGTGAATCACACTGCCGAGTGGGTGTACGTCGCGACTGAGTTCGAGAGATGCGCCCGCTTTGTTTCCGCTCACCAGTTCGACCCGCAATCCCAACGCTTCGAGTCGTTCGAGCAACGGAGCCTCGTGCTCGCCGAGGGGACGAGTCGGGCAGACCAGCAGCGCTCGTGCGCCGCGCTCCATCAACCACTTCGCTTGCATTTCGATGTCTTGTGCGCGCGCTCCGCTGATCCAGTGACGAAGCTCATCCGAAAGCAGCTGGCTGCTCGGCCCGACCTGTATCGATAACGGTTCTTCGCTTGTCAGATCGATCGTGATGCGCCCGATCTGGCGGTCCTGCTCGGCGAAGCGAAGTGCCCGCGCGAGTTCAGCGATCGAAAAGGTGTTGTGCGGCGCGGGTTGAGCACCGTTTCGAACAGCGTGGTCAATGTTCTTGATGGCGCGCCGCAGCGCCGCGCCAACCGTTTCAGGAGTCTCCGCAAGCCAGCGGTCGAAGTCGAAACTGAATAGCGTCTGATTGCCCCGAAGCATGGGGGAAGAACAGGTTCGGGCCCCGGCTGGACGCAGATCGATGAAACGGCCGCTGGCTGCCAGGGTTTCGCTGGCTTGCTCGATGCGCGAATCATCGAACGCGCAGAGCACGACATCCACGCCGCCGTCCTCCACCCACGCTCGCGCCGCTGAAACGATTGCGGAGCCCGACACGTCGCATGTCAGCTCGGCGCCACTCGCTTTTAGCGCGCTGCGGCGACGCTCGGTCGACGAGGCTGCCAGCACGTGAGCGCCCAGCCGGCGTGCCACTTGGGTGATCGCCAGGCCTACACCGCCCGCGCCTGCAAGAACCAGCACCCGTTCCCCGGGCGTTACACGAGCGAGGTCGAGCAATGCGCGTTCGGCCACGACATGGGCCAAAGGAAGTGCGGCGCCAGCGGCAAAGGTGAAGCCGTCGGGAAGTGGGCTCAACCAGGCAGCGGGGGTGGTCACATGACTCGCCACGGCCCCCTGTGCGAGGCCGACAACCGCATCTCCGACCCGAAACTCGGTCACGCAATTTCCCACGGCCACGATGTTGCCCGCGCACTCCCGCCCGAGGCCCAACTTCGTCGCTGCGGCGCGCGTCGAATCCAAGGCTTGCAGGTCTTCACCCAGGCCGAGTGCTGCGCGAGTGTCGAGTTGGCTGAGCCCGGCGGCGTGTACACGCACTGTGACTTCAAACGGTTTTGGTTGCGCGACTTCGCGTGCGCGCAGCACCACACAGGATTCTCCATACGCCTGGGGTTCGAGCTGGGCTGCGAAGCATGCGTCGCTACCGGCTGCGACCTGTCGGTTATCCGAGAGCGCAGACTGCACCAGTTTCGGTTCGAGCCAGCGGTCCACAACAAAGGCATACGCCGGACCGTCGCCTCGTTCTGCAAGAAATCTCGCGACCGTCGTTGCGTCGTTTACACTTGGATCACTCGGTAGATCAATGGCGCTGTAGCGCGGACCCTTTGCGTCGGCGCGCTGTCCCTCGGTCGTCGCGATTCCCCAGGCGATCGCCGAAGCTTGTTCGGTCAGAGCGGAGGGTTTGTCGTCCCGGTGCACGCCGCGGGTCACGACGACGACTTCACCCAGCGTTGTATCTTCGGCGGCTAGGCAATCCAGCAGACGAGCGAACGGGGTCGTGCCCACGCCCACTTCGGCGGGGCTCCAGAAGAAGTCGTTGGCGAAGTCATAGGCGAGCAGCAGCAAACCGGGGGCGTCGCCAGTCTCGGCGAGCCTTTTGATGTGGCCAGCCTCCAGGTTGGCGATGGCCAGGCAGCGGCTGCCGAGGGCTCGTGCCTGGAGCCGAGCCTCCGTTGCATCCGCCGCGGCAACAATCCAGCGTTCACTTCTGTTCGGGAAAACGGCGTCGTTCCCGCCGTTGCGCCCGGGCTCGACGGTGTCTTTCACCGGTGACCAGGCGATTTGATGGATGAAACGTTCGGCCGATGCGCGGCCTGGTGACGCACCCGGTCGAGTCCGGAGTCCCTCGATTTCCGCGAGTCGTTTCCCCGACTCCGAATAGAAGCTGAGATCGATTGAACGACCGTCTGCAGCGAGCTTGGCGTGACACCAGTTGCTTTCTTCACAGCGAGCAAAGCATGTGAGACTCGACAAGCCCCTTGCAAACGGTCCTCCTTCGGGAGGTTCAAGCACGCAGCCTGCCAGCGCGATGCCGGTCTCGATCAACACGGGGTGCAGGTGATAGTGGCCAATGTCGTTTTGGCAGGCGGTCGGGATCTCGATGCGTGCGAGCAACTCGTCTTTGCCAAGATGAAGTGTTCGCAGTCCGTCTACGCGTCGCGCAAACCCGGCGCCGGCACGGGCCAATACCGCTTTCGACCATTCGGGCGCGACCTCGGTCGCGATGCGCTTGCGAATCTGCGCCAGGTCTTCGCGCTGCTCGCCGAAAGCATCGTCTTGGTTGTCGTCTGCGAGGGTCGAAACCTCTGCGGCGGCGGCGTGTCGCCACGCCGCCCCTGAATCTTCGAGGTTGCGCGTATACAGGTTCAGGCGTCCGCTGCCCTCGGCGCCTGCCACAAAGTTGACCTGCAGGACGAATCGCGATTCCGCAGTGCCGTCGGCCCCGCGAAGCGGGGGATCGGTAGGCAGGCGCATTCGCGTGACTCGTGCACCGCAATCCGGCCAGACATCCGCGGCGGCGGCGAGCGCAACCTCAATACAGAAGCCCGCCGGCAATGCGGTGAGATCATCGCGCTCGGCGAGACCGAAGGCCTGGGTAGTGTCGAGATCGATGAGCGTCTCCCAGCGTTGGTGTCGGGGAGCTGCGGCATCGTGGCTGCGTTTGCCCAGTAGTGGATGAATGGGCGCGCTTTGTCGTGGGCGGCGGCGCGATCCGAACCAAAGAGTTCGTTTCTGATAGGGGTAAAGGGGAAGACGAACGTTGCGGCCCTGGGGATACAAGCGCTTCATGTCCACGGGGTGGCCCGTCGTGAAGAGGCTGCCCAGCAGGCGCAGCATGCTCTCCTGCCCGGGTTGGCCGCGCCGCAGCGTTGCGAATGTGCGCGCAGTCTTGCCCAGCACGGCGGCGATCTCGCCAATGGGCGTGCCGAGGGTCGGGTGGGGGGAGAGTTCGACAAAGGTCGATTCGGCGGGTTCGAGTGCCCGCATCATCGCATCGGAAAAGCGCACCCGCTGGCGGAGGTTGCGCAGCCAGTAGTCGGTACCCAGCGCCGGGCCGGAAATGACGTCGCCCTCGACCGTGGAGTAGATCGAACAGCTGGCCTCGTTCGGTGCAAGTGCACCGAGTTCAGCGGAGAAAGCTTCGAGCAACGGATCCATGTGAAAACAATGGGAGGCGAAGTCGACATCGAGGGTGCGGGCGAAGACGCCGCGGGCTTCGAGGCGTTTGATCATGGAAATCAGAGGATCTCGATCGCCCGCGATCAGGGTAGATGCGGGTCCGTTTTGACCGGCGACCTCGAGGCGGTCCCCCGCGCTTGCAATGGCCTCGCGGGTCTCATCTTCTGAAAGTGCGATGAGCCCCATGGCGCCCTTGCCGGCCGCGTGCTCAACCGCTGCGCCGCGCAGGCAAACCAGGCGCGCGATTTCTTCCCGGGGAAATACCCCCGCCACCGCCGCCGCGGCGATCTCACCTACGCTTTGACCCATCACCGCGTCGGGCACGATCCCACAGTCGGCGAGCATGTCGGCGAGGGCAATTTGAACGGCGACGAGCACCGGCTGTAACACAGAAAGGCGTTCGAAGGGACCGCCATCACGCAGCGAGTCCCGCAACACATCGACCAGGGACCAGTCTACGTGTTTTCGGTAGGCCGCATCCGATGCCTCGATCGAAGTGCGGAAGGCCGACGACCGGTCGAGCAAGTCGGCTCCCATGCCTGCCCATTGCCCTCCCTGGCCGGGAAACACGAAGACGAGCGGGCCCGGCCCGCCGGCCCGCGCTCGTCCGCTCTGGCACGCGGGGCTCGGAGTACCGGCGAGGTAGGCCTCGAGTTCGAGGGCGAGTGCAGCTGGGGAATCCGCGACGATCGAGAGGCGCTCGCTGTGATGGCTGCGGCGACGCGCGAGCGTGTAACCGAGATCCGTCAATGCGATGGGGCCGCGGATCGCTTTCGCCTGGGGTTTTGTTTCTTCGTCATCGACCCACGCGGTCTCGCGCAATTGTTCGAGATGCAGCGAAGCGAGCTCGCTCAATGCATTCGAATCGTGCGCTGTGATGGGTAACAACAGAGGTCCGTCGAATGAAGATTCGACGCATTCGTCCAGGGCGGGTGCGCTCTCGAGCACGACGTGCGCGTTGGTACCGGAAATACCGAACGAGTTTACGGCCGCTCTGGCAACGTCGCGCTCTGGCCAGGGCGTGGCCTCTCGCTGTACAACGATCGGGACCTCATCCCATGCGATCTGTGGGTTGGGTGTTTCGAAGTGGAGCTGCGCAGGCACGACTCTGCGTTCGATCGCGAGCGCGGCCCGGATCAAGCCGGCGGCACCCGAGGCAGATTCGGCGTGGCCGATGTTTCCCTTGATCGAGGAAATCAGCAGTGGACGGTCCGCAGCGCGTCCTTCGCACATCACGTCGCCCAGGGCTGCGATCTCGACCGGATCCCCAATCCAGGTGCCGGTGCCGTGAGCCTCCACGAAGTCGATTTCCGAAGCGGCCAACCCCGCCGTTCGATAGGCGTCGCGCATGGCCTGGACTTGTCCACTGCGGCCCGGCGCCATCATGTGTCCGCCGTCCCGGCCGTCCGCACTCACTCCGGTGCCACGAATCACTGCGTAGATCGGGTCGCCGTTCGCTACTGCATCCGCGAGTGGCCGCAGTAAAACGACACCCGCGCCTTCGGCCCGCACAAAGCCATCGGCCTTGGCGTCGAAAGCCTTGCAGCGCCCATCGTTTGCCATCATGCCGCTGCGCGAGAGAGCGAGGCTGCCCTCGGGCGTCAAGAACAAGCTCACGCCCCCGGCAAAGGCCAACGTCGACTCGCCCCGCCAGAGGCTCTGGCAGGCGAGGTGAGTCGCGTAAAGAGAAGACGAACAAGCGGTGTCGATGGTGAGGCTCGGGCCGCGCAGATCGAGCTGATGTGAGATGCGTCCGGAGATCGCGGACCGCGCGTAGCCCACTGCCGTGCGTACATCCAAGCTGCGCATCGCCGCGTCTTCGCCGAGAACCGCGATGCGTTCGCGTGAAAAATCTTCGTAGGTATGTCCGACGAGAACACCGACACGCTCGCCGCGCAAGTCCTCGAAGGGGATGCCCGCGTCTTCGATCGCATCCCAGACCGCTTCGAGCATCATGCGTGCCTGGGGCTCCAGTGCCGCAGCGTCTCTTGGGGTCAGGCCGAAGGGCAAGGGGTCGAATCGCTCGGGGTGATCGATGAAACCCGCTTTGCAGCTGGAAATGCGCCCCGGGATGCGTGGACGCGGATCGTAATAGCGGTCGACCGAGTAGCCCAACTCGATGCGGTGCTCCGGGACTTCGCTGACGGTACAGCGGTTTTCGATGATGATTCGCCAAAGCGCTTCGGGGCCACGTGCGCCCGGGAAACGGCAGCCGATCCCGATGATCGCGATGGGAGTCACGGGGTCGGACGAAAGTGGGCTTTGCGATTCTTTCTCGGGTCCGCTCACCGGGTCTGCTTGTCCGCTCCGACGCGGTCCCAGACGAGGCGCCCCGTAGGCGCGTCTGCCCCGATTACGAGCGGCATGGTGACGAGGGTCAGCCTTCCGTCTTCGATCTTGAATCTGCGCTCCTGGACAGTGCCGGCCCAGGCCGCGAGCGAGCTGACCTCGACTCGATGGACGATGCGATCTTGCTCGACTTCATAGCTGCCGCAGTAGGCCATGAAGGCGTCGTAGGCTGGCTTGGTGCCAACTTCTTCGAGATCGAGGGAAGCGCCCGCCTCGCGCTTTGCGCTGCCGAAGGCTGCGGACATATGGCCGGTGTCGTCGTAGAAGAGCAGCCCGGTTACGTCCTCACCATAGGGATGCGTAATTCGACCGTCGGGAAAGCACAGTTCGAAGCGACGCAACGCCCAGGTTCCGACCAGCGAAGACGCATGCATGTGTCAAACTCCCAATTTCTCGTTGCGCTCTCGGTGCGCGGGAGCGCAGCGAGCTGACGACACTTCGAGTAGGCCGCAGGATTCAGAAAACAGTTGCGCGGAACAGTTGCAACTCGACGCTGCCCAGGCAACCGCAGTTGTAGTACCGCTTTTGGATGAGAGTCCAACGATCGTAAGACTCGCCGCGTCCACCCGAGGAGAGTCGTGACAAGCCGCCGAGGCAGTAGCGTGTCCCGGATGCATCCGACTCAATCCTGGGTTCAGTCTGACAATCAACAGGCTGGCGTATGGACGACTCGTATTGCCCTCGCAATGCTCCGCGATCATGAATGCAGTGTCTACTTCCCCGCGCGTCGTCATCGTGACGGGTGCTTCTTCAGGCATAGGTGAAGCCACCGCGCGGAGATTGGCCCGCGCCGGGTTTCGCGTGGCGGCCGCAGCGAGGCGCATCGATCGACTCGAGGCGATGGCCAAGGAACTCGCGGTCGTTGGTGCCGAGGTTCTGCCGCTGGCGGTCGATCTCGCCAGTGAGGAGGAGACCCACGAACTGGTCGCACGCACCCAGAAAACCTGGGGGCGCATCGACGTTCTCGTCAACAACGCAGGCTACAGCCCCGCATCGGCAGTCGAGCAACTCTCTCGCGGAGAACTACGTCATACCTTCGAAGTCAACCTGATCTCGCAGTTGCAACTGATTTCGGAGATTACTCCGCTGATGCGGGAGCAGGGTGGCGGTCGCATCATCAATATCGGCTCGATGGCAGGTAGCGTCGCCGCGCCGCTGGCCGTTGCATATTCGGCTTCCAAGGCCGGAATCGAGGCGGCCTCTCAGTGTCTGCGCCTGGAACTTCTGCCGTGGAACATTGCCGTGTCTCTGATCATCCCCGGCTTCGTCGCGACCGAGGCGTTCGAAAGCGCGCGAATCCAGGGTCGCGCACTGCGCGAGGATCTCGCAAACCCTTACCGCCCGCTGATGTTCGATCTCGAAAAGTTTGCGAATACTCAGCTGCGCTCCGCACTCAGGGCAGACGACGTTGCGAAGGTCATCGAACGGGCTGCAAACGCCCGCCGGCCCCGGGCGCGTTACTTCGCGCCGCGACTGGGGCGCATGCAGCGGGGGATGCTCGGCTTGATCCCGGACCGACTGCGCGATCGTCTGCTATTGCGCATGTACACGGGTGGCGCCTGGAGCGATTCGCCGGAGAAGTGACCGCCCTCGCTCTGCCGGCGGAACTTCTATCAACGATCATCAATCAACCTCGGGTTCGATGCTGAAGTGATCGCAGTAGCGCTTGAAGGCGCTTGCGACGCCCTGGGGCACCAGGCCAAAGCTTTCATGGTCGTAGCGGTGCACGCCAAAGCGATGGCGGGGATTCGATGCGAGGTAGGCGCGCATGCGTTCGAGGGTCGAGTCTTCCAGCGGCAACTCGAAGTGGCGATAGATTCGCTGCACGCACGCGATCGGATCGGCGACGAGATCCCGATAGTGCACATCCAGGATTTGATCCGCGGCGTGGGGCCGGGATTGGCGTCTGCGGATTCCTTCCTCGAGGTAGGCAGACCAGGTGTCTACCAATTGCGGCCCGAGTTGCTCGAGTTGCAGGTCTTCGGTCGCGATTGAACGCATGTTCGCATACAGGCTCGCCAGGGACGGGATGACCTTCTGCGGGTCGCGATGAGTCTGCACCATCATGGCGTCTGGATAGCGGTCGAGAATGGTGTCGAAGGTGCCGAGATGACCGGGAGATTTCAAAACCCATCGCTTCGGCGCGCGGCGCGATTGCAAAAGCTGCAGGATCTCGAAATGGGTTTGATAAGCGAACCCCATGTCCTGTTCGGTGAGCCAGCGTTGATAGCTGGCGACGTCGAAGCAAAGTTCAAAGCGCACACTCAGGAACGCGTAGGCCGTTGCGACCAGGCACTCCTGGGGGAGCAGAGCGCCGATTGGATGAATCGCCTGGAAGCCCGGTGCCAAAGCTCGCAGTGCCGCCATGCGTCGATCGCATTTGATGATCCGGGGGTCGTCGGCCGCTAGGGGCGAATCGGTAGGCGGGCAAGGGTCGTCGAGTTCCCAGGACAGCGGTGCCCGGTGTGCGGGGTCCTGGGCGAGCAATTCGTACAGGAGCGTCGTACCCGTGCGCGGAAGGCCCACGACGAGCAGCGGACGAACGATTGATTGTTCGGCCACCTCGGGGTGGCTGCGCCGGTAGTCGGTCAACTGCAGGCGGTGCCCGAGCACTTCGAGGAGCTGTAGCTTGGCGACGTAGCGACCAAACGGCGAGAGTCGCGCGTCCGCTTCCAGTGACTCGACAAGCCGCTGCAAGCCGGGCAGGAAGGCCGGGTCTCCGAAGTCTTCCAGACCCGCAGTCCGGCGCGCCTGGGCGAGCAGGCTCTCTACGTCGAAGCGAATGCCGCGCCAGCCGAGCCGGCCCAGGCCGCGGCCGACGGCATCGATCGCCCGCAGGGACGCGGGGCGCGCTGGGATCGTGTGGGACTGCAGGTTGCTCAATCTATTCCGCTCCAATCACTTGCCTGGGATGTGCCGTTTTCATGTTCCGCACGCCGAGGGTCGCCGAGCTTCCAACCCGGCAGGCTAGGGGGGTCCTATGCAGCGCGCAGCTGTTAACCAGACTCGAATCGCGATCGGGTCTAGTGAATGATACGGGAGGGAAGCTGGCTTTTGGCACCATCGCTAGCGACCCGATCAGACTTGGAGAGCAACGGAGGCGGGATGGGCGTCAACAATGGTCGCGACAAGGCCGACACACAAAAGCGCATTCTCAGCGCTGCCACCGAACTCTTCATCGCTCGAGGCTACGAGCGAACCACCGTAAGCGATATCGCCGAACTCGCGGGGGTGAGCCGGGCGACGGTCTTCTGGCACTTCAGAGACAAGGCCAGCGTCTTTCGCGAGTCCTTCAATCGCATTCTTGCGCCATTTCGCGAATCCCTGAGCCGGCGGTGGGACGACGTCAACATCACGAAACGCCTCGAAGAACAGATCGCCATGTCCGAGCACTTCGCCGCCGAGCACGGCGTAGAAATTGCGGCTTTCGTTCGTTGGGCGCTCGAATCGCCCCAGCTGCGCGGGATCGTCGTTGATGCGGCGCTCGACCTGAATCACCGATTTGCCGGGGCATTGACCGAGACTGTCGCGCAGCTGCTCCCCAACCATCGCGATCCCAAGCTGGTCGCCCACAGCCTGATGCTGTCCTTCGACGCCATGCTGCTGCTCGGTTTTTTCGACAACCGATCGCGCATGCACGAAGAGCGCAGCGCCGCAGTGCATGAACTCATCGCGATGATCAATCGCGATGCGGCGCGCGGCTGATCCCGGCCCGGCCAATCGTTTTTTCTCCAGGCGAGTTACAGTGTCGAGCATCAGCCCTGAAGAGGATATGAAATGAACCCCTCCGATCCTTCCCTGTCCCAGTCCGCCTGGAATCGCTTTACCGTCGAGCTGGCTCGCATTGGCGAGAAAATTGTCGGGCCGACCGGTGCCCGCAGTCCCCGCGAGCGTGCCGAGGGTTATCGCTATCTCGTACGCCTGCTCTCAGCCGCGCATCAACTCGAAATGGATATCGACCGCAAGCTTCCGACCCTGGCGCGCATGATGACGCCGATCCGAAAGTTCAAAGGCGATGGTCCCGACACGCTGTACCACGAGGCGAAGCTCGACGAGACCCTCAACTACGAGGTGACGCTTCGGCGAGGCGACGACATCTTTCTCTCCTTCACGGTCTATGCATTCGACGAGCAGGGTTCCTACAAGATTGTCGACGGCCTGTTCGATCACGACATCGTCTTCGAAGAAGTCTTTGGAGAGAGGATCGCCAAGATCCATCTTTCCGCCGAGCGGCCAGAGGGTGCACTCAACTGGCTGCGGCTAGAGGATGCCCGGCCGATCTTGTTCGTGCGGGAATATTTTCCAGAGTCCGTGCTCGAGGTCGACGCGGGGCGCTATCGCCCGGCCATCATGAACATCGCATGTACCTCCGACGTGGAACTATCCTCTGATTACAGCGAGGAAGATCTCGAGGCAGGCCTGCAGCGCGTGCTCGATTTCGTAGAGGACGCAACCGACGTGTCGATCGGGTTGTCGGTCTTTGCCGGCTTGAACCTGATTGCCCACGAGAGCGCCAAGGGCGCCAGGCGATCCGCCATGACGCGCATCGACAACGGCGTGCTGATCTATGACGACGCGGGTGATGGCGAGCACAGCCCCGAGGATCTGGCGCGCATGATCGACCCCAAGCTCGTCGCCAACAACCTGCCGGGGCCGGGCATTGACTATCTCGGCGCGTGGTTTCAACTTGCGCCCGACGAAGCCATCCGGATCTCGGGCACTGACGTGCCGTGTCGCTACTGGTCATGCCAGATCATGACCCGCTATCTGGAGTCAGCGGATTTTCGCTATGCGCCGGTAGGTATCAACAACCGCCAGGTTCAGAAGGGGATGGACGACTTCTTCGAAATTTACGCCAGCGCCGAGAATCCCGGCGTTCCGAACTGGATCAGCACTCACGGTTATACCAGCGGCCACATCGTTTTTCGCACCCTGCTCGCCGACGTGCCGATGAAGGCAGAATTCAGTGTGGTGAAGCTCTCGGAGATCGAGCGGCGCTAGCGCAAGACCTCAGTGGGCCGCGAGTTCGGCCCCGAGCTTCGTGATCATGATTCGCAACTGTGCCTCGAGGGCCGAGTTGTGCTGAGCCGAAGCGATTTCTAGCGCGCGTATGGCGCTGCGCTGCATGTCATCCCTGCGTTCTGCGGCGCGATAGATCAGCGCGAGATTCTTCAGGAAGTAGGGGTCTTGCTGGTGTCGTTCCTCGCTCGCGAGCTCGGCGAGGCCAATGGCTTCGTTCAACTCGGCGGGAGAGCGGTCGGCGTTTCGCGCCAGCAGCAGCGCGAGGTTCATCGCTGCGATGGGATCTCGCGGACGGGAAGCCAGGACATGTCGACAGGCCTTGACCCCCTCCTCGTTGCGTTGAGCCTGGGAGTAGAGGGCGCAAAGACGGATGTCGTAGGCGTAGCGATCGTGAAGTTCTTCAGCGCGAGCTGCATTCTCGATCGCTGCACCGATCTCGCCCCGCTCCTGATGCAGGGTAGAAAGCTCGAAGTAGAGCGTCGCGCTGTCGCGTCGAATCCAGGACAGAGCTCGAATTGCGCTGCTGAGGCCCGATGGGTCCTGGCGCTCGATGGCGCGCGTCGCAAGGTGAGTGGACGCGGCGTCGATGCTCATCAAGGTGACGGACAACACACCGAGAGACACGAGCGCCGGGCGCACCCAAGATGCGGAGGGTTCCGGTTCACTCTGATCGGGGTCTTCGTCGAGGATCAATACCTTCGCAATGCGGCTGTGCCGCAATTTCCAGATCACCGCGTCGAGCAGGTAATGATGGAGATTCACCGCCGCCGAAATCATGACCAGGAGTCCCGCGTCGATCGAGACTCTGCCGAGGAAACCCGGTGCGAAGAGCAGGGTGGGAATCGCGAAGGTGGCGGTCCCTGCGAGCACGGCCTTGGTGTAGAAGGGGAGACCCCGGCTCGGGTGTTTAGCGCGACCGGAAAAGTAAGTCGTGACCCAGAGATATTGAATCGAATGACCGACGCTGACCCAGAATATCGTATACGCAGCGTGTTGAGCCGACAGGGGCTCGATCTGGCCAAAGAGTCCAAAGTGCCGCGTCACGACAGGAATGCCGAACCAGAGTGCCTGGGTCGCGGAGATCGCAGCGGCCGGGAGCAACTGTTGCAGCGTCGCCTTGCGCTTGAGCAGGAAACCGGCGGCGATGAGACTCGCCAAATAGGCTCCCGCCAGCAACAGGACGGCGATGTCCTTGGATGCTGCGGACATTCCCAGGGACATGAAGTTGTACGCACTTCCCTGGTAGGCCACAAAAGCGTATTCGGCGTTCGGCCTGGCTGGGCCGTGCAATGAAAGAATGGTGAGCAGGGTAGAGAGTACGAATGAAGCGTGAAATGCGCGCTGGGCGAGATAGGAGATCTCGGCTCCCTTGCGACGCATCAGCATCATGGCAATGCCATAGTTCTGGCCGGCGTAGTGCCAGGGAGCGATCGTGAGATAGAAGGTGAGGAGCAGCGACCCCGCAATATCGTTGTGCACCCCGACTGCAAAGGCAGCCCAGATGAGGGCACTGCCAAAGACCGCAAAAAGTGCGTAGCTGCGACGATCTTCCCGGTGTTCGTAGACGCGCAAGAGTGTCGCGCCGTAGTGGGGCTGGCCGATCAAAATCCCGATCACGGGTGCCAGCGCCATGGGGAGCAGCGCCCGGGTGCTGTCTCCCGCGAAGGCCATCCACGCAAAGAACGCCCAGAACAACAACCCACAGCCGATTCCGAGATCGGAAATGGGGCCGAAGAGCCAGCCGGATCGGGCGCCGGTTGCTGAACGAGAATCGGACACTGTCGCTCTAGATCGGTCCAATGTGCGGTGTGCTTGATGGAACCCCGCGCCGGGAGGCAACTTTCCGGGATTGGCGTGAACACGCAGAAAATCGTCTAAGTACTGCTTTAATAATGTGTTTTTGCTTCACGGGGAGATTGCTCACAGGGCTCGAGGCGCTTGAGATCCGCTTACAAGCTGCCGATGGTAGTGCTTACGCTCGACGGGCCCGTGCCTCGACGGGCAATCGCATTCCGCAGGTTTACGGCGGAGAGGTCGCTCTTGGACGCCATCGAAGTTCTCGCTCCCAACCTGATGGACGACATGCCCGAACTGCTCGGCGAGATGCAAGCCGTCGTGCGGGAGCTCCGGGTTCCCCGCGGCTGGCATTACTACATGGATCTGTGCTGGGTGGCGCGCGCGATTTCGCCGACGCCGGGCATGAAGGTGCTCGACGCTGGAGCGGGCAATGGCGTCATGCAGTGGTGGCTCGCCAGCCAAGGCGCCGACGTGCTGAGTGTCGATCTCCAAGATCGCCCACATCCCGGTCGTCGTTGTATGGCCTGGTGCGAACACAGCAAGCGGGGCGAAGACAAAGGTTATGGCGCGCTCAGCTATCGCAGTTTCCTGCCCCCCAAGCGCATCTGGTCTGCCGAAGACTGGTACGAAAAAATCTTGAACACCACGAGTCGGCTCTTCCCGAAGCGCCCTCGTTACCAGGGGTCGGTTGTCTATTGGGATCACGATCTTTCGAACCTCGCAGAGATCGAATCCGATTCGATGGATGCAATCGTTTCGATCTCGGCACTCGAACACAACGACCTCGAGAACCTGCGCGGTGTCATTGCTGAGATCGAGCGCGTGCTCAAGCCCGGTGGTCGCATGGCCATCACCGTGGGTGGCGCTCGAGACGAAGATTGGTTCCACGAACCTTCTAGCGGCTGGTGCTTTACCGAGAAGACCCTTGCCGAATACTTCGAGCTCGACGCCTATCAGACAAACTTTGAGCGCTACGACGAGATTCTCGAAGAACTGATCGGTTGCGACTTCTTGAAGGAAGACTTGCCGGCGTTCTATTTTGCTAGCGGGGACAACGGCATGCCCTGGGGCCGCTGGGATCCCACGTATCAGTCCGTCGGCATCTTGAAGACCAAGCGCTGAGCCATCCCCCGCCAAACCGTCTCTAGCCCTCAGGGCTTCCTGATGATGAAGTTCAACCAAGGCTCGAGAAATGCAGGGTCGAGTTGTGGGACGACTCGGGACAGCAGCGCCTGATGACGGCCTTTTAGCGTGGTGAAACGCTGGGCGCGTCGCAGCCATCGCAACCCCTGTGTGTAGCGACCGAGGCTGCTCACAATTTCCAGCTCGCCCATGGGGCCGAGGGCGAGTTCAAAGTCGTGGTAGCTGATGCCTCTGCCAAAGCGCTGAAGCAGGGCGGGGTATCGGGGCCGCGCGGCTGGCTCTGCAACAGGTTGCTGAACACCGCCCGCGGGCTGCGGCTTCCGTATTCCCACGCGACTTCGTCCGGCAGCCAGTGATAGAAGGGCAGCCGGGCTGAGTGATCGTCAAAATAGTGAAGGCGATTGGGCGTTTCGATCACGACCCAGAGTCCTCCCGGGCGCAGCATGCTCCAGGTATTTCGCATCGCGATTTCGCGCTCTTCGAAGGTCATGTGTTCGAGCGCCGCAAAAAAGATCACGAAGTCAAAATGATTGTCCGGCAACAGGGCGGCGGCTTCGACCGCGTTGGCCACCACGAAGTGCGGCTTCAAGCCCAGCGTGTGGCAGCGCTCTTTGGCGACCGCGATATGGCGTCGGTTCATGTCGAGCGCGACGACTTCTGCCCCCTGTTCCGCCAGGGCAAGGGTCGACGAACCGGTTCCGCAGCCGATCTCGAGAACCCGGGCGCCGGCGAGCGAACGGGCCGAGTCGAGCCAGGGAATCACCCGGGAACGATCTTGTTCGAGGCGTCCCATCACATGGCCTGCGAGGTGGCGACTGCCCTCTGCGTCTGCGAGATAGGCGTCGGATCCCGGGCTGTAAAAGTCGCGTCGCAGTGCCCGCTCGATTCGCGATTTCGCCGCGTCGTCAATCTCGAGGAAGCGAGCGCGAATATGCGATGGAACGGGGTACAACATTGAATAGAACAAACTGTCGACCCAACCTCGAATGGAGTTCCGCTTTGACTCTGACTTTGACTCTGACGACTTTGAAATAGACATCGGTCGGGTCTGGCGCTCCCTGCAGCATGGCGCCGGACGCGCGATCTCAATGATCACGGCGGTCTGGGGCGACGACCTGCGTTCTGCTGAGTATCGACCGCCTTCTCGTGCTTCTTGAGATCGTCCTCGCTCGGGGCTCGAGCCGGCTCCTTGTAAACCTGATGGGCTCCTATACCGTGACCACATGCTCGATGGCGCTTTTTAGCCGGGCCGCATCCGCCAGCAACCGACCCATGCCCAGTTCGCGGGCTAGAGGGGACAAGCGATGAGCAATACCAAGCTCGATCTGCACGGGTGGATCTTCATGATCCTGGGCGCAGGAATGATCGCAAACGCACTCTGGATGTTCGTGGGGCCAATGCACTGGTACAACGAACTGCCAGCCGGGGTCCCCGATACCGGACCGTTCAATCCACACTTCGTTCGCGATATTGGTTGTGCGTTTCTCACCGCTGGCGCCGGTCTCATCTGGGCGGCGCGATCCAACCGCTACCGCCTGCCCCTGGTTGCAATGTCGACGGTCTTTCTGGGATCCCATGCGCTGCTTCACGTCTACGACACCAGCGTTGGCAACTTGCCCAGCAACCACTGGGGACTCGACCTTGCCGGTGTATATCTGCCGGCAGGTGTCCTGTTGTGGATCATGGTTGGAATGCTGCGCAACGCGAACGCCGGATCAGTCGAGTTCGATGGTGCCGTCGATCCGGATTCGGATTTCACTTGAACCGGCTTCGAGGGCTGGAGGCGCGCCGGCTGTCATCATGGCCATTTCGGCTCTGGCCCGCCTGGGAAATCTCTCCGGGGCATGACCATCGCCGTTGATCGAAAGTCCGACGAGCGACCAATCCCCGGCCCCCAGACCTTTGGCGACCAGCGCAGCGCGGGAGCGAAAAGCGCCGAGCGCTTCTTCGATGAGTTCGTCTTCCAGCGATTTGCGGGTTTTGCTGCTCACCGAAAAGGAAATTCCCGATAGCAGCACCGAATCGCTTTGGAGTTCACCGATCAACTCGGAAAGCTGATCCACGTTTCGGGATTCGATGCGGAGTTCCTGCTGAGCGTGCCAGCGAACGATCCGCCCGTCGCGATGGATCGGACGTGTCGTGTAAGCGCCGGTCTGGACCTCGACCTCGGCTACCGCTTTGGCCGCGGCGACTGCTGTCGTCATCCGGCGATTGACGGCGTCGGCCAGGCGTGCGGGGTCCTTGCCTTCTTCGACGATCGAAAGCCGCGCGACCGCCCAATCATTGCTCACCTCCCGCATCACCTCGACGTAGAACGATGCGCGATTGCGCGGGTCTGCATCCCCGTGGTCGATGGCTAGATCGCGAGCCAGGGCTTCATTGTGGGCTACAGCGGTCAAGGCCGCGGCCAGGGTGAAGATTGCGATCCAAGTGAATTGACGAACCATCGGTTGCCTCCGTTTCGTTTACTTTTTGGGTGCCGGGATACGATCCGGACCCCGGACTTCGCTTGCCAGTTCACGCACGTTGATCTGGCGGCGAAGCAACCAACAAACGCCCAGCAGATCCCGGATCCCGCGAAGAGCGCGTCCCAGGTTGGTGTACTTGGTGCGACCGTGCATGCGCTTTCGGTGAGATACGGGAACCTCGAGCAGGCGAAATCCGGCGCTCTGCAGCAACGCGGGGATGTAGCGGTGAAACCCGTCGAAGGGAACCAGGTGCGGAATGCATTCGCGCTTCATGGCTTTCGGTGTACCGCTCGTATCGCGCATTCCGTCGCCGGTAAAGAAGTTACGCACGCCGTTGGCGATTTTCGAAGCCACGATGCGATTGAACTTGTCGCTCCGGTTGACGCGACAGCCATTCACGAAATCGTACCGGGGAAAGTGTTCCAATATTTGCTTGATGTCCGCAGGATCGCTCTGGCCGTCGCCATCCATCAGTACGCACACATCGCCAGTCACTTGAAGCAAGCCGCGATAGATCGCCGCGCTTTGCCCCAGATGCTGCGGGAGTCGATCCACCTGCACTCCCGGTTGCACGGCCAGGGCTCGGTAGGTGCCGTCGCTGCTGCAGTCGTCCACGGCGATCAGCTGGGCTTCGGGATAGAAGCGCTTGATCTCGTCGAGTACGGGCCCGACGTTTGGCTCTTCGTTGTAGAAAGGAATGACGATCGACAGTTTCACGGCGAGCCTCATGACGAAAGCGACTCAAGCCTACCCCAAGCCAGCGGCCCAGCTGACACCGTGGCGGGGTCGGCGTCGGGCGCCCTTACCGTGTCACTGGAGACTCCGTAGCCTGATTCCCCCAAGAGAGCATGATTCGGCAAATCTAGCCAAAATAAGTCCAGATTTGCGCTTCCGGTGCCGACGCGCTAATCAGTGCCGCAATCCGGGGTCCAGGACCCCGATACGGCGTCCAAAACGACGCCACCTTTAGCGGTACCATAGCGGCGACAACAGGACCTCAGCAGTACTCCCCTCCGAGGTCTCGCCGCCAATCACTTGATCTTACCCTTATCTGTTGTGCGGGTTCGAACGCTACGACCGCGTAGTGCGCACTCTATTCGTGCGCCGACGGCGCGGTGGAGATCCATCTAAATACCATGGCTGCACCTGTAACTGAAACACCGACTGGTTTTGACCTGTTCGGCTTCCATCCCTCTATCGCTCGCGGCGTAAACGCTGCTGGCTTCACCAATCCTCGGCCCGTTCAGGCCGAAACGATTCCCGCGGCCCTCGAAGGTCGCGACGTGCTCGGCCTGGCCCAGACCGGAACCGGCAAGACGGCGGCATTTGCGCTTCCGTTGCTGGACCGCTTCGCCCGCGGGCGCAAGCGCGGACCGCGGGCACTGGTGCTCGCACCCACGCGGGAACTCGCAACGCAGATTGATGCCGAGATCCGGCTGCTTGCGCGTTTCACCAAAATCAAAGTCGCCACCATCTACGGCGGCGTTCCGATTAGCAAGCAGATTCGGGCCCTGCGCCACAATCCGGAAATTGTCGTTGGTTGTCCCGGACGTATTCTCGACCTGATGGGTCGCGGAGTGCTTCGCCTGAATGGGATCGAGACCCTCGTGCTCGACGAAGCGGACCACATGTTTGACATGGGGTTCTTGCCCGATCTGAAACGAATTCTCAAAGAGCTGCCGTCGGATCGACAGAACCTGCTCTTTTCGGCAACCATGCCCAGCGAGATTCGAACGTTTGCCGACTCACTGCTGCGAAATCCGCATGTCGCCGAGCTGAATCGAACTGGACCGGCCGAGACCATTGAACACGTTCTGGTGGCGGTAGGCGAAACGCGTAAGCGCGATCTTCTCGAATACATTCTCGAGCAGGAAGGTTGCACGTCGGCCATCGTCTTCACGCGCACCAAGCATCGGGCCAAGCGCCTGGCAGAACAATTGGGCAGGGCCAAGTACAATGCCGTGGCCTTGCAGGGCAACATGTCCCAATCCCAGCGCGACCGGGCCATGGAAGGCTTTCGCAAGCGTCGTTTCGACATTCTGGTCGCGACGGACATTGCGGCGCGCGGAATCGACGTCAAGGGTGTGTCCCACGTCATCAACTACGATGTGCCCAATACGCCCGAGGCCTACACCCACCGCATTGGCCGCACCGGTCGTGCCGAACTCGAGGGTCAGGCCGTGACTTTTGTAACCCGGGACGACGTTTCCTGGCTTCGCGACACCGAGCGCAAACTCGGAGAAAAGATTCCGCGCCGCACGGTGACGGGCTTTGAAGGCGAAGTCCTCGATATGGGTAGACGCGGAAAATCCGCACGCCCAACGGGTCGGCGCGGTGGTAACGGTGGTGGCTACAGCGGGCAAAAGCGATCCGGAGATCAAGCGCCCTCGAGACGCCGCAGGCAAGCCCGACCGGCGGGTTCGTCTACGCGTGGGTCGCGTGGGTCGCGGGGGTCGCGGGGTTAGCAGGGATCGCGCGGAGGCCGTCGCTAGACGGCGCCGCGAGGTTGCGCAAAGCTTTGACCTCGGACGGAAGATCAAGTTCAACTATGCGAATCTTCTGATGTTTCGCCTAGTCGGGTTCTCGATTGCACGGGGATCTTCAAGCGTGAGCTTGTCGACTTGGTCTCGCGTTCGGAAACGGTCTAACTTGGCGATGCCATTGCGAGCAGCACGATTTTGCTGATCGCAGCAGTCTTCACCGCCACCCCCCGTCGACCTGGAACCAAGCCATGACTCGGCGTTCTTTTTCCGAATCGACGTGGGGTGTCGTGAGCTTCTACGGGACGCTCACGCTCCTCTTTACCTGGCCATTGGTTCGCCATCTCACTACGCACCTGCCCCACGGTTCGAACGATATCTGGCAGAATCTCTGGAACTTCTGGTGGTGGCGCGAGGCGCTGGTCGAACTCGGCACCAATCCCTTCGCGACCGAGTACTTGTTCCACCCCCACGGCGTTTCCCTCGTGCTCCACACGCACTCGACCTTCAACCAGATCGTTGCGTTCCCGATCAATTTGCTGCTGGGGCCGATCGCCGCCCTGAACTTCGCAACGTTGCTCGGATTTTTTCTTTCAGGCATCGCCGCGCACCAGCTTGCATTCGAGATCAGCAAAAATAGAGCTGGGGCGTACATGGCCGGTCTGATCTTTGCCTTCTTCCCTCATCACTTCGAGCAGAGTCTCGAGCATCTGAACTTGTCGAGCCTTCAGTTCCTTCCCTGGGTAGCCCTTTATGGGCTTCGCATCGTGCGCGAGGGATCGCGACGCGACGCCGTCATGTTCGGCCTGGTATTCGCCCTGAACGCGTTGAGTTGTCTCCACTACGCGGTCTTTACCTTGTTCATCTTGCCCTGGATCTGGGCCGTCGAGTGGATTCGCGCAGAAGACCCCATCCGCAGTGTTCAGCGGGCAGCTCCCCAACTCCTGATTTCAGCAGCCGTGTTCGGTGTCACGGTGGCCCCGGTCGTCTTGTCGATGTTGTCGCAGGCGTCGGACGTTGCGCTTTACACCAAGCCGCCCATCGACAGGGGAATCGATCTCACGTTCTTCCTGGTGCCGAGCGATCATCACCCGTTGTTCGGGGCATTGACCGAGGCGTACTACAGCGGCTCTCGCACATACCGCACACTCGGGTCCCAGGCGTACTTTGGTTTCGCGGCGCTTTTCCTTGCAGGTCTGGCACTGGTTCGGGCGCGAATGGATCGCTCCGTGGTTGCCTGGACGCTCATCTTGTTCAGTTCGATGGTTCTCGCGCTCGGCGCTCATCCAAGCTTCGGCGGTCAGCCCCTCGGCATCACGCTGCCCCACGCGCTCTTCGAGCACATTCCAGTTCTCGAGAGTTTGCGCGTCGCAAATCGTTTCGTCGTCATCTCCATGCTCGCATTGGCAGTCCTGGCCTCGATCGGCTTCGCCGCGGGCATTCACAAGCGGCGTCATGCCGCCGCCGTCTTCCTCACGTTGATCGGTTTTGAATTTCTCTGGTTGCCCTACCCGGTGCAACAGGTCGCTTTCTCGCCGATCCTCGATCAATTGGCCGACGAGGCCCAAGGTGCCATTCTCGATATCCCATTATCGGATCACAATACCGCCGCGCTCAATCTCGCGTACCAGACCCGGCACCGGCGACCGATTGCAGGCGGCTACATATCAGTCCCACCCCGAGGAATCGCTGCATTGGAAAACGACGCCGTACTCCGGGAATTGGCGGGGTTCGCGCCGCGGGCAACCGGCCAAATCGATGTGAATCATCTTCGCACCCTCGGCTTCAGCCATGTGGTGTTGCACAAGGATCGCACCCGCCAGGCACTGGCGGCCGCACGTGCGCAACTTCCATCGTCGGCGGACTTCTATCAGCGCCGTCAATACGAACCGATGAGCAGCATGCCCCGAGAGGTCCTCGACCGGATTTCGAAACAATTCGAACTTCAACTCGGTCCCCCATCGCACGAGGACTCGCGCGTTCGCGTATTCAAGCTCTCGCCTTGAGCGCGGCGCTCGAGCTCCCGCGCCTCTTTTCGCATCCAATCGGACCAACCGGCAATCTGTGCGCAAGTAAGGTCTGGTCCGATCCGATACGTCCCGGGTGATGAAGACACCGCGCTAGCTCCTGTCCGACCTCAAACGACGCCTGTTTCGCAACAGTGCGTCCGCTCATGTCAGAGACATGAAGAAGCTCTGGAATGGTCTGAGCAAGAACAGTCGTCTCGGCTTCATCTCCCATCTCCAATCCGGTACCGAGTGGAACGAAGAAGAATTTGCCATCGTGGGCGAGCGGTTCGTCGAGCGGATGATGGATCGATACGACGACTACGGTGTGTTCCCGCCAGGGCAATCGAGCATTCTCGAGATTGGCTGCGGGGTAGGGCGCTACTGCCGTCCCCTCGCGAGTCGATTCAAAAACGTATTGGGATTTGACATTTCAGCCGAGATGATCGCGCAAGCCACTGCCCGCTGCGCCGCTCTCGACAACGTTCGCTTCCAACTCAATGACGGCACGTCCTTGGCAGATCAGCCGGATGCGTCTGTCGAGTACTGCCTGTGCGCTGGGGTGTTCCAACATATCACCCACATCGAAGTGATCGAGCGCTATCTGCGCGAGGCCTTGCGTGTGCTGGTGCCAGGCGGTCTCTTCCTGTTTCAATTCGAAGCCAATCGCAGCGAAGCGATCGGCCGCGAACAATTCGGCGCAAAAATTACCGCCGACAAACTCGACGCCGCCCTGCGAGATCAGGGCTATCTCATTCGCGAGTGCTCACAGGACCCCCACGATCCGGTGCAAAATCTCGTGATCGTCCTGGAGAAAACCGACGGGACCGACGCATCGACATCTCAGCGCTCGTTTCGAGACGTGCCAATGACCGAACGCGGCTGGATCAGCGGCATCTATGACGGCATCAAGACGCGAACCTCAATGCACCGACGCCTTTCCGCCGATCCCGCTCCCATGACCTTCTACGACGCCTAGGCTCTAGTTCCGATTGAGGGATCCTGCCTCTGCCTGGGCGCCCCGCATGATGATTCGCACTTCGATAATGATCCGTTCAATCACAGCGAGCCGTTGATCGCGGGGAAGATCGATCGAGCTGGCCCCGAGGTTGAACGCAACGGTGACCATCGCTTCTGCCGCATGATGGACGTAGGCGATCGGCCGCCCGGTCGCGTCGGCTTCACGAATCAAATCTTCCGCCAGGTCCTGGGTGAAGCGTTCGATCTCTTTCGCGATCGCCCGACGAAAGTGCGGCGGAGACCCCGAGCCTTCGCCGAGCAACATCCGAAACAGATTCTCGTTCTTCTCGACAAAGCTCAGAAAGGTCTGAATCGAGGCCCGGATCACGCTGCCCTTGCCACTGTGGTCGACTTTGCGGCGCGCCTCGCGGACGAGTTGACGCAGCGACATCCCCACCTCGTCAACCAGGGCGAGTCCGAGTTCGTCCATGTTCGCGAAGTGTCGGTAGAAGGAAGTCGGCGCGATCCCCGCTTCTTTCGCGACGCCGCGCAAGCTCAAGCTCGAAAAGCCGCGGTCGGCGCTCAGCGCGAGCGAGGCTTCGATGATTGAGCGACGGGTGGCTTGTTTCTGTTCGGCGCGGCTGGGCATGAATGTTGGACCCGGGCTTCCCGTTTTCTAGGGGATTTCCCGAAAAAATATAGCGAACATATGTGCGCTCAAATCGATTCGCTCAAAATTTACAAAATCGTAACCAATCTCGCCCTGATACTCGGTGCGACTGAGTTGACCCGAGAGCTCAACCGAACGATAGTCCAGCTTGAGTTCATTCGAGTAACAGTTGTACGCTTAAAATCTGCATGGATCTGGGAATCGCCGCCCCCCCATTCCCCACAGTACGAATTGACACTTGCTGTCGTGATTGAGCACGACGGTTGAATTGCGTGAAGACACAGCACAAGACGCTGCGCAGATATTTGTGCAAGGGAGTGACATGGAAGCGATCGGGGTCTGGACGGGTGGGGGCAATGGAGCGACCCCGGCGTTCAAACAGGCAGAGTTACTGGCGCTTGCAGCCCAAGTTCGCAGCGCGGCATACGTCGTGCAGGATCCAACGACCGGCGCCCTGGGGATCGCCCAGGGCGGACAGTTCTCCCCCGCTGGCACTCAACTGCCGGCTGGGACGCCCAGCTGGCCAGTGCTGGGGATGCTTCCTTCTATATACCCCGAATGGTTGGGCGATCGATCTTTCTGCGAGATCCACGGGGTTCGCTTTCCCTATGTCTCGGGGGCGATGGCCAATGGCATCGCGACTACGCGCCTGGTCATCGCGATGTCCCGGGCAGGGTTTCTCGGTTTCTTTGGCGCGGCCGGCCTCGGGCCCGCAACGGTCGAGCAGGCCCTCGACGAACTCGAACAAGCGCTTGGCACGACGGACAACGGTGGACTCAGCTGGGGGGCAAACCTCATCCATTCCCCCAACGAACCCGCGATCGAAGAGCGGATCGCAGACCTCTACATCCGTCGCGGTGTGCGCCGGGTTTCCGCCGCTGCCTACATGGGACTGACTCCGCACGTCGTTCGCTACGCATACACGGGGCTGGGCACAGATTCCGCCGGTCGCATCACGCGTCGCAACTATGTGTTTGCCAAGATTTCTCGACCCGAGGTCGCGCGCCACTTCCTCGAGACCGCGCCTGCAGAGATGGTCGATGCGCTCGTTGCAGCTGGCAAGCTCACGGCTGAGGAAGGCCAGCTTGCGCGCCAGCTTCCGGTTGCGGAGGACTTCACTGTGGAGTCTGACTCGGGAGGTCACACCGACAACCGACCGCTGAGTGCACTGCTTCCGACGATTCTCGGTCTGCGCAACGAAATCGCCAGCGCGCGGGGTTATCGGCGTCCAATTCGGGTGGGTGCTGCCGGCGGGATCGGGACGCCGGGTGCCGTCGCGGCGGCGTTTGCCCTGGGTGCATCGTACGTCTTGACCGGCTCGGTCAACCAGGCCTGCGTCGAGAGTGGACTCGATGCGGACGGCAAGCAGATGCTCGCCCAGGCGGGCCTCGCCGACATCATGATGGCCCCGGCTGCGGACATGTTCGAGTTGGGCGTTGAAGTTCAGGTGCTCAAGCGGGGCACGTTCTTCGGCGTGCGCGCCAGGAAGCTCTTGGAGTTGTATCGCGGTTTCGAATCCCTCGATGCGCTACCGGCGGATGAGACGGCGAAGCTCGAAAAGGACATTCTGCGCACTTCTCTCGCGGACGCGTGGCGCGATACCCGGAAATTTTGGCAAGAGCGAGATCCCCGCGAAATCGACAAAGCGGAAGCCGACCCAAAACACAAAATGGCCCTCGTGTTTCGCTCTTATCTCGGCCAGTCGAGCCGCTGGGCCATCGCAGGAATTCGCGATCGCCGCCCGGACTATCAGATCTGGTGCGGCCCGGCGATGGGCGCGTTCAATGCGTGGAGCGCCGGGAGCTTTCTCGCCGAGCCGGAGAACCGCAACGTCGTTCAGGTTGCGCGCAACCTGCTCGAAGGCGCGGCAGTACTGACGCGTGCTCAACAGCTGCGCAGCTTTGGCGTTCCCGTCCCACCGGCGGCGTTTGACTTCAGGCCTCGTCCGCTCAGTTGAATTGAAATCATCGAAGCTGGATCCAATTCGATTTTCGAATCGTTCGAACCAAGGGGTAAAACAAGAGATGTCCAAATCGAATCAATCGTCCCGTCTGCCCATCGCCGTGGTTGGCGTCAGTGCCCTGTTTCCGGGTTCGCTCGACGCCACCGGCTTCTGGAAGGATATTCTCGAGGGAAGCGATCTGATCACCGATGTCCCGCCATCCCATTGGTTGATCGACGACTACTACGACCCCGACCCCTCGGTGCCGGACAAGACCTATGCGAAGCGCGGCGCGTTTCTGAAGGACATCGACTTCGATTCCCTCGGCTGGGGCGTGCCCCCAAACCTCGTCCCCGAAACCGATACCGCGCAACTGCTCGCATTGATCGTCGCCCAGCGCGTTCTCGAAGATGCGTGCAATCAGTCGAGTGAAGCCCTCAAAAAGCTCGATCGTTCGAATATCTCGGTGATCCTGGGCGTGACCTCGGGCCAGGAGTTGTTGGGTTCGATGGTGAGCAGGCTCCAGCGCCCGGTTTGGGTGAAAGCGCTGCGCGACAGCGGCCTGCCCGAAGCAGAGGTGCAAGCGGTCTGCGATCGCATCTCCGATCAGTACACGCCCTGGCGCGAAAGCACGTTTCCCGGGCTGCTGGGTAATGTGGTTGCTGGCCGCATCGCAAACCGACTTGATCTCGGCGGTACCAATTGCGTGACGGATGCCGCGTGTGCCTCGACGTTTTCGGCACTCTCGATGGCAGTCAACGAACTTTATCTCGGCGATTCGGACATGGTCATCACCGGTGGCGTCGACGCGATGAACGACATTTTCATGTTCATGTGCTTCAGCAAAACGCCGGCTCTGTCCCCGACTGGCGACTGCCGCCCCTTCTCGGATCAGGCCGACGGCACCATGCTCGGTGAGGGGCTCGGGATGGTGGCGCTCAAACGTCTCGAAGATGCGGAGCGCGATGGAGATCGAATTTACGCTGTCATCAACGCCGTGGGTTCGTCGTCGGATGGCCGGGCCAAGAGTGTCTACGCGCCGCTTCCAGAGGGACAGGCCAGAGCGCTGCGCCGCACCTACGCACAGACGGACTTCGGCCCGGAGCAGGTGGAACTCGTCGAAGCACACGGGACCGGTACCAAGGCGGGGGACGCCGCGGAGTTCAAGGGGCTCACGACCGCGTTTAGCGAATCGGGCCGGGAAGACATGCAGTGGTGTGCGATTGGTTCCGTGAAGTCGCAGATCGGCCACACCAAGGCGGCCTCGGCAGCCGCGGGACTCTTCAAAGCCGTGATGGCACTGCACCACAAGGTCTTGCCGCCGACGATCAAGGTGGAGCGGCCCAACCCGTTGCTCGAAATCGAACAGTCTCCGTTCCATCTCTCGACGCAGACAAGACCCTGGGTGCGCGACTCGAGTCACCCCCGGCGCGCGTCGGTGAGTTCGTTCGGCTTTGGTGGATCGAACTTTCATATTGCCATGACCGAGTACACACCCAAGGACGGCGTCGCGTCGCGACCTGCGAAGCGCTTGCGGGCTCTCGGCTCCGAGCTGGTGACACTCTCCGGAGGAAGCCCCGACGCTTTGGTCGCAGAAGCACGCTCGCGTGCCAGCGAGAGTTCGAAGTCCGGGTATCTACAATGGCTGGCGCGCACTAGCCAACTTCAGTTCGACCCGGCGGCGCCGGTGCGTCTGGCCGTGGTCGCCAACGACGAAGCCGACCTGGCTGTCAAGCTCGAGCAGGCCGCGACGAGCATCGACAGCGCACCTGCCCAATCGTTTTCGACCCCGACCGGGATTTACTACGGCACCGGTCAGGGCAGTAGCGTTGGAGATCTCGCGTATCTCTTTTCCGGGCAGGGCAGTCAGTACCTGCACATGGGCGCGTCGGTCGCGATGCACTTCGCCAGCGCGATCGAGCCCTGGGATCGCGCGGCGGACTTCAAATGGGACGGGACGACGCGCCTTCATCACGTGGTGTTCCCCCGTACTGCGTTCGAAGACGAGGAAAAGGCCAGTCAGGCCAGCACCCTGTCCGCGACCGAGTGGGCGCAACCCGCGATCGGTTGCACCAGTCTTTCGCTCTTGCGTCTGCTAGACGGTTTGGGTCTGCAAGCGGATTGTTTCGCGGGGCATAGCTTCGGCGAGGTCACGGCGCTGCACGCCGCGGGCGTTCTCAGCGAGAAGGATTTCCTCGCGGTCGCCCGTCGGCGTGGCGAGTTGATGGCCCAGGCTGCGGTGACCCCGGGCGCGATGACCGCGGTGTCCAAGCCGATCGAAGAGATCCGCGACCTGCTCGCGGGCTGGGACAGCCGAGTCGTGATTGCGAATCACAATGCTCCCCAACAAGTCGTGCTCTCGGGAGAGACCGACGAGATCGAGGCCGTCGAGGCGAAGCTCGCCGAGCAGAACATCACGGCGCGCAGGCTTCCCGTCGCAACGGCATTTCATTCACCGGTGGTGGAGAAGGCGAGCGGAGCGTTTGGCGAATACCTGGCGGAGGTCGAGTTCTCCGCCCCGGCGAAACCCGTCTACTCGAATACGACCGGGGCGGTCCACGATCCGAACCCGAACACGCTGCGCGCGAAGCTCGCGGAACAACTCGCTTGCCCGGTGAAGTTCGTCGACATGATCGAATCCATGTACGCAGCGGGTGTGCGGAGTTTCGTCGAGGTTGGACCGGGGTCGGTGTTGACCGGCCTGGTGGGACGAATTCTCGAGGATCGGCCCCATGCCGCGGTGAACCTCGATCGCAAGGGCAGGGACGGAGTGCGCAGCTTCTTCGAGGCGATCGCGCGATTGTCGGTCGAGGGACACGCGCTCGACTACGCATCACTGTGGTCGGACTTCGTCGAGACCGAGAACCCGCACGATCGCGCGGAGCCGAAGCTCAAGATTCCGATCAACGGCAGCAACTACGGCAAGCCATATCCGCCCCAGGGAGGCACAGCCGCGCTACCTGGGCCGAACCCGCCCCGCAAAGAAAAGGAGATCGAGACCGTGTACGTCGAAGTACCTCGCAGCGAATCCGACCGCGCTACCGCACAGACTGCGGCGCCAGCTGTTGTTGATCCGACAATTGTTGATCCGACAGTTGTTGCTCCAACAATTGCTGGACAGATCACACAAAGCACTGCCCCGGCTCCCGCCGCGGCGTCACCCGGTTGGGCGCAGGCTTATCAGGAAGCTCAACGTCACACCGCAGAAGCTCATGCGGCGTACATGCAGGCGATGGCCCAGACCCATACCGCCTATCTGGATACGATCGAACGCAGCTTCCAATCGTTTTCGGTGCAGGCCGGATTGCAACCCGCGGCAACCGCGGCACCGGTTGTGCAGCCAATTCAGGCACCGATTGCTGCGCCGCTCTCTTCACCGATTGCGGCGGCACCCGTGGTGCAACCGGCAATCGCTGTTGCTCAACCCATGCCGACCGCTCCTGCGTTCGTGACGCCGCCGGTCGTCCAGTCCGTCCCCCCGGCCGTTGCTCCGGTGGCGGCACCGGAGGTCGAGCCGCCCGCGGTTCAGCCAGAAGCCAATCGTGGCGGAGTCGATCTGCACGCGTTGTTGCTCGAAGTGGTGTCGGACAAGACCGGTTATCCGCCGGAGATGTTGAACATGGAAATGGAACTCGAGGCTGACCTCGGGATCGATTCGATCAAGCGAGTAGAGATTCTCTCCGCGATGAACGATCTGGCGCCGGGTCTGCCGGAAGTCGATACCGCGGTAATGGCCAAGCTCGCGACCCTGGGCCAGGTGGTCGAATACCTGAACGGGCAGTTGGGACGCGAAACTAGCACGAGCCCGAACCGCGCTTCCGCGGCCGACGAAGCGGCCAGTGATGCCGACGACCCTCCAGTGGGCGCAGGCCTCGGTCGCTATGTGCTCGCAGCCGTCGAGCAGCCGGCGATTGGGATGGCACAAAATGGTCTCTTCGGGGAAGGGCAAATCATTGTCACCGACGAGGGGACAGGGCTTGCGCAACAGGTAGCCGAAGCCCTGGAAACCCGGGGCGTGTCCGCTGTCGCGGTGACGCAAATTCCGGCGGGCGATCTTCGCGGTGTGGTCTTTCTTGGCGGCTTGCGCGAAGTCTCGGACGATCTCGCTGCGACGCGCGTCAATCGCGAAGCCTTCGAAGTCGCCCGTGCGGTAGCAGAGCGATTCGAAGCGAAGGCATCCGGCGAGGGCGTGTTCGTCACGCTGCAGGATACGGGTGGAAACTTTGGAACAGGGGACTTCGCACCAGCGCGGGCCTGGCTCGCCGGATGTGCAGGGTTGGCACGTACCGTCGCCCAGGAGTGGCCGGGAGTTTCGGTCAAGGCGATCGACCTCGAACGCGCGGGACGCAGTGGTGAACAACTCGCCAGCGCGATCGCGGACGAACTCGTTTTGGGTGGCCCCGATCTCGATGTGGGACTCAGTGCGTCGGGCAGACGCGTTGTGCTGCGAAGCCAGCCCGTCGAAGTCGTTCGCGGGACCCCTGTACTGGGCGATGGAGATGTTGTGGTGGCCTCGGGTGGCGCGCGTGGCGTCACCGCAACCACGTTGATCGGATTGGCGAGCGAAGCGGCACTCCGCTTCGTGCTGCTCGGACGCACGGAACTCGCAGAAGATCCGCCGTGTTGCCACGGCGTCGAGGGAGACGCGGCGCTCAAACGCGCGCTGCTCGCACATGCGGTTTCGCTCGGAGAAAAACTGACACCGGTCGCACTCGGCAAGCAGGTCGGCTCAATACTTGCGAGTCGCGAGGTGCGGGACACGGTTTCGCAGATCGAGAAAGCGGGCTCGCAGGCGCGATACATGGCGGTAGATGTAACGAGTCTCGAATCGGTCTCAGCGGCACTGACCGAGGTCCGCGCCGACTGGGGAGACATTGCCGCAATCGTGCACGGCGCCGGAGTGATCGCAGACAAGCGGATCACCGAGAAGACCGGTGATCAATTCGATCGCGTCTTCGATACGAAGGTCGAAGGGCTGCGCACGCTGCTGGCCGCCACGGCCGACGATCCAATCGCGTTGTTGTGCTTCTTCTCTTCGGTAGCGGCGCGCTGTGGAAACGTGGGCCAGGTCGACTACGCGATGGCGAACGAAGTGCTGAACAAGGTCGCGGTTGCGGAATTCAGGCGTCGCAACGGTGCTTGTCTGGTGAAGTCTCTCGGTTGGGGCCCATGGGAAGGCGGAATGGTGAGCCCGCAGTTGAAGGCGCACTTTGAATCGATGGGTGTGCCGCTGATCCCGCTCGGCGTCGGTGCCAAGATGTTGGTCGACGAGGTGGCGGGCAGCGCTCCCGAGCAGATCGAGTTGGTACTAGGGGGCGAACCCAAGGCCGAAGCACTCGCCGCATTGTCGGATCCCGAATTGCAAGGGCGGTCGTTTTCCCTGAGCGTAGTCGTCGGGGACGAGACCCATCCCTATCTCGCGGATCATGCGATCAAGGGCACGCCGGTCGTTCCGATCGCGATGGTGATCGAATGGTTCTCGCGCTGCGCGAAGGCATTTGGTCCCGAGTTGGTGCTCGAGCGTTTGTCGGAGCTCAAGGTGTTGCGCGGAATATCGTTGCGAGAGTTCGCTGGAGGTTGCGAGCATTTGGTCGTGCACGCCCGACAATTGACCAATGGGAGTGGAGCCACGGTGGCCCTGGAATTGGCAGATCGCAAGGGCGGCATCTACTACCGGTGCACCGCGGAACTGGCTACCGAGCGCGGTACCTCGCAGTCCCATGTGGTCGACGAACAGGAACTCGCGCTCGGGAGTTGGGGCGAGGCCGAAATCTACGACGGCGAGCTTTTGTTCCACGGACCCGCGTTCCAGGTGATTCAAAACATCTCTGGCATCTCGGAGCGCGGCATGGTCGCGGAGCTTTCCGGGGTAGAGCAATCGAGTTGGGCGGACGAGCGTTCCAACTCGGGCAAGACGGTGTGGATCACGGACCCGCTCGCGTTCGACGGTGGGCTGCAGCTCGCGTTGCTCTGGTGCAAGCATGTGCTCGGAGGTGCATCGCTCCCGACGGGAATCAACGAGATTCGAACCTGGGCAGACGCACCGACAAGCGAACCGATCCGCTGCACGCTCACGGGCCGGAGTGCTGTCGGGAGCAAGAGCGTTTCGGATCTGGTGTTTCACGATGCCAGTGGCAACCTGCTCGCGGAGTTCATTGGCGTGGAAACGCATCTACTGCCCAGCCAGGAACAGGCGTAGCGATTGTCGTCATCATCACCCCCTTCATCTTCTCGACCTGCGAATCCCTCTTTCGAACCGATCGCGATCGTTGGACGTGCCTGCGTGCTGCCGGGCGCGCTGAATCCCAAAGAACTCTGGGAACTGGTTCTGGCGGGGAAGGACGTTCTCGGTCCGGTGCCGGCCGGTCGGTGGGGGATTGCGACCGAACGAGTGCTCGCGGCTGGGTCCTCCACGGTCGATCGCACCTCCACCGATCGCGGTGGCTATGTGAAGGGGTTCGAGCAGTGCTTTGATCCGACCGGGTTCGCGATCGAAGCAGAAGATGTGACGAGCCTGGATCCACTCTTTCAGTGGGTGCTCCACACTGCGCGCGAAGCATTGCGAGATGCGGGGCACGCAGCGAGTGGCACGCGAGTTGGCGCCATCTTCGGCAACTTGTCCTTTCCTTCCGCGTCGATGTCGCGCTACGCCGAATCGATCTGGAGAGCCGACTCAGACCTTTCGGCGACCGAGCCACGACCCGATCCGCGCAATCGATTTACTTCGGGGTTGCCGGCGCTGATTCTCGAACGCGCGCTCGAGCTCAAAGCCGGCGCCTTTGCCCTCGACGCCGCCTGCGCGAGTTCGCTCTATGCGATCAAGTATGCGTGTGACTGGCTCCACGACGATCGGGCCGATGTCATGCTCGCGGGTGCAGTCAATTGTGCGGACGATCTCTTCATCCACGTCGGGTTCTCGGCGCTCTCGGCGCTCAGCAAGAGCGGGCGGAGCCGCCCCTTCCATCGCGAAGCCGACGGCTTGATGCCGGCCGAGGGAGCGGCGTTCGTTGCGCTGCGACGGCTAGCAGATGCGCGTCGCGACGGAGATGAGATCCTGGGTGTGATCCGCGGGGTGGGGCTCTCGAACGACGGCCGCGGTCAGGGCGCATTGGTTCCCGCGCGAGAAGGCCAGGTGCGCGCCATTCGCGCGGCCTACGAAGTGAGCGGCGTGTCGCCCCGGGATATTTCGCTGCTCGAGTGCCACGCAACCGGTACCGCGATCGGCGATGCAACGGAAATCGAAAGCCTCGGCGATGTTTTCGGAACCCTGCCGGAGCCTGTCGGGATCGGCTCGCTCAAATCGAACATGGGACATCTCATCACCGCGGCAGGTGTCGCCGGTCTGATCAAAGTACTGGAGGGCATGCGCGCCTCCGTTCGTCCGCCGACACTTCACGCCGACGACCCGATCGATGCGATCGACGGATCCTCTTTTCGCATTCTCGAAAAAGCGGAACCCTGGCAAGTGCCCGGCTTTGTATCGGACGGGGTGAGGCGCGCCGGGATCTCGGCCTTCGGCTTTGGTGGCAACAACGCACACTTGATTGTCGAACAATTTGATCCAGAGCGATCCATTGCCAACGCCGTTCCGGCGGATCCTCAGTTGGCAAAATTTGTGGTCGGCGACAAGCTCGTGCCCGTCGCGATTGTGGGCGTTGGGGTCGTGGCGTCTGGTTGTCCCGATCGCGCTGCCTTCAGCGATGCTTTGCTCGGGGGAGCGAGTTGTGTGAAGCCCGACGCGAGTGGAAAACTCGAGGGGCGCATCGAGGTCTTCGATGTCGATATCGCGGCGCTCGGAATCCCGCCCAACGATCTGCGACAGACACTTCCACAGCAGCTTCTGATGTTGGACGCCGGATGCCAGGCGGCGGCCGAAGTCGCTGCTCTGCCCAGGGAGCGAACCGGCGTCTATGTCGGCATGGGGACCGATCCGGAGGTCGCGCGTTACGGCGCACGCTGGCGACTCGCAGAGTGGGCCGTGGCTTTGGGGATCGACCTGGAGAGTCAAGCCGAAGAGGATTGGTTGGGAAACGCGCGCGATGGCGTGGTCGATGTGCTCGAATCCGCCGGGGTCATCGGCAGCATGCCGAACATCGTGGCGAACCGGCTCAACCGTCAACTGGACCTCGCCGGACCGAGCTGCACGATCTCGTTGGAAGAACGCTCCGGACTCGAAGCGCTAAGGGTTGCGCTGCGTGCTCTGCGCGAGCACGAACTCGATGCCGCGCTGGTCGGAGCGGTAGACATGTCGTGCGAGCCTGTTCATGTCGCGGCCGCTCGCGAGTGTCTGTCTTCGGGATCGGGATGCGAGATTCCCGGAGATGCCGCAGTCGCATTGGTGATCAAGCGTCTCGAAGATGCTGAGCGCGACGGCGATCGGATCTACGCTGTAATCGACGGAGACAGAGAAGTAACGACCGACGACCGGGTACTGAACTTTGGTCCCCAGAGCGAAATCGGATCTCTCGACGATCGTTGGGGACACGCGCACGCGGCCTCGGGACTTTTGCATCTGACCGCCGCGGCCCTGTCTCTTCATCACCGCAGACGCCCGGATGGCAGGCCTTGGCTTTCGTCCGGTAGGAGAACCGCGCGCCTGGCCGTTGCGGCGATGAGCGGCGCAGAGGGCGTTGAGTCGATTTGGAGTCTCGCGGAACACGTTGAATCGCCGCCTCGTTCTGAGCGCAGCTCGATGATGTTACATATTTACGAAGGTCGCGACGCAAGTAGCGTGTTGGCGGCGCTTGACGAGGGGAGAACCTCGACACCTGCAAGCGATTCTTCGAGCACGGCATTGCCCGCGCGATTGGTTCTGGTCGCGGGGGACGACGAGACGCTAAAGCAAAGGATCCAGCGGGCGCGCGCACATATTATCGATGGTGCTCCGCCGGGCGAGGGCGTTCACTATCGCGCCGAGCCGGTCCGCGGTGATCTCGCATTCGTCTTTACCTCCGCCGGTTCGGCATACCACGGCATGGGCGAAGAACTGCTGGCGGCGTTGCCCGAGTTGGGCGATCGGCTCGGACGTCGCTTCGACGGACTCGCGGAGGCAATGAGCTGGGTGTTCGAGGGGAAAGACGCCGCGGCCACAAACGATCAACGGCTCTGGGGTGCTTCGTGTCTCAGCCAGATGCACGCGGAGTTGACCCGGGGTCTGCTCGAAATTGAACCCGATGCGGCGATTGGATACTCGTCGGGAGAGAGCAACTCACTCTTTGCGCTCGGGGCCTGGACCGACATGGACGCGATGCGCCGGGAGATCGACGAGAGCGGGCTCTACACCAACGAACTGGCCGGTCCCTTCGATGCGATCGCTCGGGTGTGGGGGGCTGCAGACGGGCAACTCGAAGAAGTTCGTTGGGCCGTGTGGGGACTCCTGGCACCGGTCGCCCGGGTGCGCGAGTGGATTGCCAGCGAGGAGCGTCTCCACCTCGCAATCATCCACACCAAAAATGATTGCGTGATCGCAGGTGACGCCGATGCATGTCAGCGGATCGTTCAACGGGTAAGCGAAGAACTTGGAAACGGGCGCTGCCACAAGCTCGACTACAACATGGCCGCGCACGTCCCCGAAGTCGACGAGTTCCGCGATGCGTGGCTCGATATTCATCGACGCGAAGTCACCCCGGTCCCCGGCGTGCGGTTTTATTCCGGCGGCAGCGACGCGGCCTACACCCCCGAAACCGAGGCCTGCACCCAGACGATCATGAACCAGGCTCATCGCACCCTCGACTTTTCGCAGGTCATCGAACGCGCGTGGGCGGATGGTGTGCGGGTTTTTATCGAGCACGGCCCGATGAGCGCGTGCTCGGGTTGGATTCGCGACTTGTTGGGCGAGCGAAACCAGCAGGCGGTCGTGGTCGCCCTCGACCGAAAGGGACGGGGAATCGAGACCATCTTCGAGGCGATCGCAGCGTTGATCGCCGCCGGCGTTCCGGTGGATCCTTCGCGGTTGCTGGAGCGGCTGAACCCGGTAGTGCGCGACACGTCGCCACAACTCTCTGCAACAGATCAGCAACGCAAGACACCGCACCTGCGACTACCCGGACATCGAGAAGCTGTCCGTTTTCCGACCCGGAGCAAACATTCCGATGGAGTAGAGATCATGCAGCCTGCGCCGGCACTTCCCTCGATCATGGATGAGGACTGGGTCGTGCCCGCCGCGATCCAAACCGAGATACCGCTACCCATCGAGGTTCCCGCGGCGGCGGCCATCAGTGCCCCCACTGGCTCCGCCGGTCCCGCGGTGGATGTCTGGCAACAGCATGTGGAACAGTTGTCCCGGGTTCATCAGCAATTCGTCAGCCAACAGGCACAAATGCATCAACGCTTTCTTGCGTTGCGCCAGAACCTGCGGCCGACCGCCGAAGTATTGAGCACCGGTGGAACCGTTCTGGCCCCGGTTGTTCAACCGATCGTTTCCGCGCCCGCGCCCATCGTGCAGACTAAAGTCACCGCGCCCAGCTCGCATCCCAGACCTGCGGTCGTGGCTGCACCCAAGCCAGTAACCAAGCCAGTACCCAGCAAGCTAGATGAGCCCGACCCAGTGTCGAACCAGGTTATCCAGCATCCGATTGGCCCCACCCTCGATCGTGCTCAAGTCGAGATTCACGCATCGGGTCGCATCTCCGAGATTTACGGTCCGATGTTCGAACAGCAAGACGGCTTCGCGCGCCAGGTACGAATGCCCGAGCCTCCGCTTTTGCTGGCAGATCGTGTTACGGGAATCGACGCCAAGCCGGGTGAGCACGGTGCCGGGATCATGTGGACCGAGACCGACGTGCTCGACGATTCCTGGTATCTCAATCGAGGACGCATGCCCGCCGGCATCATGATCGAGTCCGGGCAGGCGGACCTGATGTTGATCTCGTACATGGGTGCCGACTTCCTCAATCAGGGGGAGCGGGTGTATCGGCTGCTCGGTTGTGAACTCACCTACGAAGGTGATCTTCCGCAGCCGGGTGACACCCTCTGCTATGAGATCCACGTTGATGGTCACGCGCGGCAAGACGACATTCGGTTGTTCTTCTTTCACTACCAATGCCTGATCGATGGGGTGCCGCGGATCAGCATCAAGGGTGGGCAAGCGGGTTTCTTCAGCGATGAAGAACTCGCCAACTCCGAGGGAATCTTGTGGTCTGCCGAAGAGGCCGAGCCGACGAAGAATCCCCGGCTCGACCCACCCGCGGTTGCGTGTACGCAATCGAGTTTTGATCGCGCTCAGCTTCGGGCGTTTGCCGAAGGCCGGACATGGGAGTGCTTTGGAGACGGCTTCGAACACAGTCGCACGCACACCGAAAGCCCGGCGATCCAGAGCGGCAAGATGCTCTTTCTCGACGAGGTGAGTGAATTCGATCCGACGGGTGGGCCATGGGGGCGTGGCTACCTGCGCGCCGAAGCCCCGGTGCATCCGGACGACTGGTTCTTCGACGGACATTTCAAGAACGATCCCTGCATGCCGGGAACCCTGATGTTCGAAGGCTGCCTGCAGGCGATGTCGTTCTATCTCGCCGCGCTGGGCTTCACCCTCGAGCGAGACTCCTGGCGCTTCCAACCGGTGATCGGAGAGTCGATCCAGATGCGTTGCCGCGGTCAGGTGACGCCGCAATCAAAGCACGTCGTCTACGAAGTATTCGTCGAAGAAGTGATCGACGGCCCGGTTCCCACCCTCTACGCCGACTTGCTCTGTACCGTGGACGGACGCAAGGCATTTCACGCCCGGCGCACGGGCCTTTCGCTGGTTCCCGACTGGCCGCTTTCGAATCGCAAAGAGCTGCTGGCCAGCCTCGTTGAATCGAAACCAGTCGCCAGTGTCCCGACAAAAGACGGCGGGCGTTTTGCCTTTGATCAAAAATCGATGCTCGCGTGTGCCTGGGGCAAGCCTTCCGACGCGTTTGGGCCGATGTATACGCGCTTCGATGCACCGGGTCGCGTGCCGCGACTCCCGGGTCCACCGTACTTGTTCGTATCTCGCGCCACGAAGATCAGCGGAGAAATCGGGGCGATGGAGGTCGGCTCGACCGTCGAGATCGAATACGACATACCGCCCGACGCCTGGTATCTGAATGAAAACGGTGCTCGAACGCTGCCGTACTGCGTGATCCTCGAGGCCGCCCTGCAACCCTGCGGCTGGCTCGCGAGCTATATCGGTTCGGCCCTCACCGTCGACGACGAAGTCTGCTTTCGCAACCTGGACGGTACCGCCACACTCGAGGCCGAATTATTTGAAGATGCCGGTACCCTGCGGACTGCGGTCACCCTCAAGAACATCTCCAAGGCCGCCGGTATGATCGTCGTGAGCTTCGACGTCGAGTGTTTCCTGTCGGGAGAGCAGGGCGAGCGGCGTGTCTATGTCATGGACACCGTGTTCGGCTTCTTCCCCCCCGAGGCGCTGTCGCTCGAAAATCAAATCGGTCAGCCCACCAGCGACGAGCAACGCGCACTTCTGAGTGAGGCGAGTGACTTCAATCTCGACCTCACGGGTGAACCCGATCGCTACTTCGCCGGTAGTCTCAGGTTGGGCGGCGCAAGACTGCGCACCCTCGATCGGGTGACGGGCTATTGGCCCGAAGGCGGTGCCGAGAGCCTCGGCCGGGTGCGAGCGGAGCGGAGCATCGACGCGGAGGACTGGTACTTCAAGGCGCACTTCTTTCAGGATCCGGTGCAGCCGGGGTCGCTCGGGATCGAGGCCATGATCCAGACCTTGCAGTTTTTCATGTTGGAGAGCGGTATGGGCGAAGGCATCGACGCGCCCCGGTTCGAGCCCATCGCGCTGGGTCGGCCGATGACCTGGAAGTACCGCGGACAGGTGGTGCCGCTGAACAACACGGTTCAAGTCACGTTGGATGTGACCGAAGTCGGACGAGACGAGAACGGCCCGTTCGCGATTGCAAGCGCATCACTGTGGTGCGACGGCATTCGAATCTATTCAGCCGATGGAATGGGAATGCGCATCGTCTCGGGAGCGCCGCCATCCCGCGGTCGCAAATCCAAAAGTTCCGAGGTGATTCTCGACCCCGCGGTCGATCTCTGGCTTGCCGACCACTGTCCGACCTGGAATCGTCCGGCCCTGCCGATGATGTGTATTGCAGATCAACTGGCCTGCGCGGTTCCGGGACAGGTCGTTGCACTGCACGACGTTCAGCTCAAGGGTTGGGTGGACTTCGATGGCCCGCGGCGTTTGTGGACCGAAGTCGAACCACGATCTGCCAACTCATACTTCGTGCAACTCTACGCGGACTCGGGAGATGCACTCGATTCGAGCGAAGGAATCGAGGTCGCGTCGGCAAGAGTCGAAACGGGAGATCGAAAGCCTGCACCCCCGGCGCTGAACGCCGAAGAGGGAAGGGAGATTTCTGATCCCTACCTTTCCGGAAACTTGTTCCACGGACCTGCCTTCCAGTTGATGAAGCGCGGCGAGATCACCGATCACGGCGCCTCACTGGTCCTGGATGCCAGCGCGGGAAGTGTGCCGATCGGTTTGTTGCACCCTGCGCTTCTCGATGCGGCACTGCACGGTATCCCCCACGATCAACTGCACCTGTGGGCGCCGGAGATTGCGAAGGACAAGGTCGCCTATCCGGCCCGGATTACTGCACTCACCCTGTACGGCGAAATTCCCAACCGGGGAGAGGTCCGGTGTGAGATCCGCTTTGACGGCTATCTCGCAAAACCAGATTTGCCCCGCTTTAAAATTCAATTAATCGGCGACCAGGGCGTCTTCGCAGAACTCTCGCTCGTGGAAGCTTGTTTTCCAAAGGGTGCATTGGGGTCCGCTACTCCGCTGGATCGTCGCAGCTTCCTTCGCGATCGTGAATTCGTCGAGGGGGTGTCGCTTTCCCGACGCAGAAATGGCGAGACGCGACTCTGCGAAGCCGAAGTCCTGGCCAGCGATTGGATGCCCGGGACCATCGAGGGGATCTATCGCAGTAAAGACGTAGAGACGATCGCCATCAAGGAGCATCTCGCTCTGCGCGAACGATTGCATCCGGGGGATCTGCCCGATGCGTTGCCCCTGAACAGGCTCGCGATCGAAGTCTATCGGGACGGTCAGGATTTTGTGGTGCGGGACGAGACGGGCTTCGATCGAAACAGCCGGTCGCTTGCGCTCGAACGGCTGCACCGTTTCTGGAACCCGTTGCTGGGAATCGATTCTCAATGGTTGGGACAGGATCTTTGGGAGGGCTTGATCCAGCGCTACGTGGGTCGGGTCGTAGTCGAAGACCCCGACGCATTTGCATCGCTCGGGGGCAGGGGCGCAATATTCGTTGGCAATCATCAGGTGCAGATCGAGTCGTTGCTCGTCACCAACATGCTCTCGGCCCTCACCGGAACTCAAGTCGTCACGATGGCGAACGCGAAACACGAACAGGGCTGGATCGGTTGGATCCTGAAAATGCTTGCGACGTATCCAGGTGCCCGAGATCCGAAGTCGATTCTCTACTTCGATCAATCGAAGCCGGATTCGATGTTCGAAATTCTCGCGAATCTAAAGCCCGATCTCGCCGCCGGTCGCCGCGCGTTCTTCGTGCATCCCCAGGGCACTCGAAGCCAGAGTTGTCGGGAACCCGTGACGAAGATCAGTTCGCTGTTTCTCGATCTCGCACTCGAACTCGAGATTCCCATCGTGCCCATCCGCATTTCGGGCGGCCTGTCGGTACAGCCGGCTGTGGGCAAACTCGAATTTCCGATCGCTCACGGTGCGCAGGACTACACGATCGGCGCGCCGATTTCCCCCAAAGAACTCGGCAGCTTCGCCTACGGAGAACGCGGTCGACGTGTGCTCGCAGCGATGAACGCGCTCGGCCCCCCGCTCAAACACGAGAAGCCGAACGCCGGAGATCGAGCCTTTTCCGCGCGGGTCAATAAGTGGCAGAAGGAAACGGGTGCGTCAGAAATTGAAGCCACCTTCTTTCGGATCCTGCAAGAGGCTCCGCTCGCGGGGTCCGAAACACTTCAATTGATCGAGGGCGCGCGCCACAGGTTGCTGCGGCTCGGCAGTGATCCGGTGTCCGTCTGGCTCGGCTCTCTCGCAGCGAAGCTCTACGGGCCACAAGGGCCCAAGGTCGAGGTCGGGGCCTAGTAGCCTGGCTCTCCGGAGCTAAGTATAGAAAAGGATGTGAGTAGCCGGCCCATGCGCTCTTGGGGCTGTTACTCTCCCGCGCCATGCCCGTAATCGACTGCCAAAATTTGCTGAAGAGTTATGCCGGCCGCACAATTCTCGCGGGCGTCACGTTGACAATTCGCCGGGGAGAACGCGTCGGTCTGGTCGGGGACAGCGGGTGCGGCAAGAGCACCTTGGGCCGGATCATCGCCGGCGTAGAAGCGCACGATGGCGGTAAGATTTCTCGTCGGCGCGGGGCCCGGGTCGCTGTTCTCGAGCAAGAGCCGAAACTTCCGGAAGGCCAGAGTGTGCGAGATGTCGTGCTCGGCAGTCTCGTCGAATGGAGTGCGGCCAAGCGGCGACACGACGAACTCACGTCAGCGCTGTCCGCTGCGAGCAGCATGGAGATGGACGACCTGGTTCACCGGCAATCGATCGCCGGGGAAGAGGTGGAACGGCTCGGCGGTTGGGAGCGAATGCACGAAGCCGAGGCGATCGTCGACCACCTCGGGATCACGGACCCCGAACGCCTGGTCGAAACACTCTCAGGTGGCGAGTGCAGGCGCGTCGCGTTGGCAAGCCTGCTCGTCGGCGAACCCGATCTGGCGATTCTGGATGAACCGACAAATCACCTCGATGTCGCCACGATCGAATGGCTCGAGGACCACCTCCGCGAACGCTTCCGCGGCGCGCTTCTCTTGATCACCCATGACCGCTATGTCCTGGACAACGTCGCAACGCGGACGCTCGAACTTCACGAAGGTGAACTCCATAGCTACGAAGGTGGCTATATCAAATATCTCGAGGGAAAGTCCGAACGCCAGGCCCACGCCCAACGGGTCGAACGCAATCGCCAGAATTTTCTGCGCCGCGAAATCGAATGGCTGCGCCGAGGGCCGAAAGCGCGGGGCACAAAACAAAAGGCACGCATCGGACGCGCGCTGAATGCCCTGGCAGAAGACGCGCCAACCCAGGAGAGGACCGCAGACCTGCGGGCTGAAACGACGCGTCAGGGCAAGACGATCCTCCACCTCGAAAACTTGACTCTCGAACGCGACGGTCGAGTCCTGATTGACGCTCTCAATCTCGACCTCAGCAACGGCGATCGCATCGGGATCGTCGGGGCAAACGGAATTGGCAAGACGAGTCTCTTGCTCTGCGTGCAGGGAGAACTTGCTCCGCTTCACGGTAGCTATCAACTCGGGACCACGACGCGGATCGGTTATCTCGACCAGGCGCGCGCCAACCTGAACGATGAAGAAACCCTACGCGACGCCGTCGTGGGAAACCGCGAGTACATTGAGCTGGGCGGAGAGCGAATGCGCGTCGGCTCGTATCTGGAGCGGTTTCTCTTCGACGGCGCCGCCCAGCGCAAGAAGGTGGGCGTTCTTTCCGGAGGTGAGCGCTCACGGGTTTGTCTGGCAAAGCTTTTGTGCGAGAAGACCAACCTGCTGCTGCTCGACGAACCGACGAACGATCTCGATGTATCAACCCTCGGAGCGCTCGAAGCCATGCTGCTCGAGTACGGAGGGAGCGCACTGATCGTCAGTCACGATCGCTGGTTTCTCGATCGGGTCGCGACATCGATCCTGGCCTTCGAAGCAAACGGCAAGGTTGATCTCCACCGCGGCAACTACTCTGACTACCGCGAGAAGCGCGACAGAGAAGAAAAGCGAGACATGGCACAGCGACGCTCTATCGCGGCCGACAAGCGGCGCGAACCCGAGCGCAAGGCAAAGACCGACTCATCGGTGGTCAAGAAGCTGACGTTCAAGGAAAACAAAGAACTCGACGGGCTCTTCGAGCGCATCGAAGCGGCCGAAGCGGAAGCCGACGCGATCACGGAACGCCTCGCTGATCCCACGACTTACCAGGGCGGGGATGTCGATGTGGCGGAGCTGAGCGAACAGCTCGAGCGCGCGCGCCAGCTCGCGGGGGAGTTGGTCGCCCGCTGGGAAGAGCTCGAAGCGCGCAGAGAAGCGACCTCGACCTAGTAGTGGGGTGGGGGTGGTTCCTCGCCGCCCTCGATGCCGCTGTCGGAAGGGTTGTCGAAGAGTTCTCGCAGGCGTTTGACCTTCAGGTTGAGCTGATCGATTTGATTCTGCTGTTGGGTCACGACGTCGTTCAGCTCTTCGATCGTACGATCCTGATAGAGGACTTTATTCTCGAGAACCTGGAATCGTTCGTCGATTGGTTTCGCGATGGATTCAGAATTGTCTCGCTCGCTCATTGTTTCCTCACTCTCATTTCTCTTTCGATCTTTCGTAAATTGTAATTCCGAATCCAGCGCCTTTCTCAAAAGGCTTGGGGCCAATGCGCTGCACCAAATTGTAGTTGAACAAGACCCATCGATAGAGTCTGCGACCGTAGTCTCGGCCAAAAAACTCGTAGCCATAGAGCCGCGTGTTCTTGTGCATGAAGACGACGTAGTCCGGGGGGCTGCTCTTGAATGCCTCGATGATTTCAGTCTCTCCATAGAGCAGCATCTCGGGTGGCATGAAATTGATGTAGGGTGTCGGGTTCACGCGCCGGGTGAGATAGTTGAGCATGACGCCCTCGGGCAGCACGGCCACACTGGCCCCGGGCTCGGCCTTGGCCAGTTCATCGAGCGCCCGCTCGACGTAGCGCGCTCGCGTGTCGGAGCGCATCTGGTCTGGAGTTCGACCGATGGTATGAGGTCGATCCGCGAACCTCTCTTGAGTTCGCGTCGCAATGCCGATCGCAATCCACGCGACCGCAGCCGCGACGCCCAGGCGAAAGACCCATTGCGATCCAGAAAATCGCTCCACCAACGCGGAGCCCGAGTTGATGAGCATGACAATGAAGACGAGTGCCGACGGCACGACCAGCGCAAAGCCGTAGTGATTGAACTGAGTATTGAGTGCCATCTTGAGTTGGAGAACCAGACAGAAGGCCAGCACCACCACCTGCGACACGTTCAAGCGGGAAACCTCGACGCCCCGCTGTTTCTGGCGCACGAGTTTGACCATCAGTCCCAGCAACATCAACGGAACCAATATGGCAAGCGGGCGGGGAGCCTGGAGGGCGAAGGCCGGTTCGGCGGGGAAGGCGAAGACCAGCGCTGCGAAGGCCACGACGGAGAGAGGGGCCCACGTCTTAAGGACCTTGCCCCGGACCGCGAGCGAGAGGCCGATCAGTGCTGCAATGAAGATCCCGTATCGGATCAACCACTCGGCGATCAATCCCAGGCTCCGGGAAACATTCAAGGTCCCCATCACCCATCGGTAGTAAGGCAGCGAAGTTACACTCGAATTCGTCACCGATTGCCAGGGTTCGACGATTCCCGAAAGCGCTGTGGCCGGTCCCGCAATGATCGACAACAACGCAGAAAAACCGATCAGCAGCAGCGCGAAAGAGAGCGACAGCGCCCGAATGACTTCGAGGGCTTCGGAGCGTGTTCGATTCCGTGTCCAATGCTCCAGCGCAAAGCCGATGAACAGCGCCACGGCGAAGGCCGCGAAGACCTCCGCCTTGGTCAGGAACACGAGCGCAGCAAGCGCCCCGGTCTGCAGTGCAACCCGCCTTCGATCGACACCCTGTGTCAGTCCCGCCAGGCACGCGAGGCCGAGCAACGAGAGTGCAAGGCCGTGGGTCAGTTCATGGGAGTAGGGGGTGAGGTAGTTGTAGTTTCCAATCGAGAGAGATTGGCCAAATGCGATCGCGCCCGTGAAGAAGATCCCGGCGACACTGGCCGAAAAGCGATCGGAGATTGTCGCCAGGATTCGGTAGAACAATCCGGCAATTGCGATCGTGATCGATAGATTTACGATCTTGAGCGTCGACAGCCCGATGCCGAAAACGGAAAACCACAGGGCGTTCCAATACGACGAAAGCGGGCCGTTGAAGTAGGCGATGTCTGAATACAGCCGATCGCCTTCGCTGATTCTCCAGGGCACGTAGAGTTCGCGACCGAAATCCACCTGGATGTCGGGGCCCATGGGCCAGGCTTGCGCGAATGCACACGCGCCGACGACCGCCATCAAGACGGGACCCGCATAGCGAGCCGCCGCGACCGCACCGGTGCCGTGAAGCGTTGCAACACGCGGCTCTCCCGATGCTTGGAAATCGTGGCGGTTCGACATCTCCTGGACTTCCCCCATTGTTTCTAGTTCCGTTGTCGCTTGTTCAGCATCGCAATCGCGAAATTGGCCGCGGTCCGGACCCGTTCGCGAGAATCGGTTTCCAGGATGGATCGCAGCAGGGGCAGCGATTCGGGTTGACCCAGATCCTGCAGGGCTCGGATCGCTGCGACCGATAGCGCCGTATGTTCGACACGGGACGCCTTTTCGAGATCAGCACGCGCACTCGGGTCGCCACGTAGCCCCAAGGACAGTGCGGCCATCTCGTTTTGTGGACTCGTTCCGCTGCGCAAGGATGCGCGCAACAGTTCCAGGCTCGCAGGACTCCGAAACTTCGCGAGTACCCGTGCCGATCGGATTCGCACCCGAACATCCTGTGAGGCCAGGCCCTCGGCGAGGGCAATCTCGTTCTCCCGCCTTTCGGCCATCCACCGCTCGTAGCCTTCGTCGAGTTTCTGCCGACGCCTCTCGAGACGACCACCGTTCGATTCCGCAAGTGCTTCGCTCCGGAGGGCGGCGCGCGCGGCTTCGAGCTTCAGCACGACCTCGTCACTGCGAAGCAGCGCTGTCTCGGCTTCGTTGCGGACTTGCACAACTCGGTCGGCGAAGGCTCGGATCAGTGCGCTCGAAGCGCCAAAGGAGCCGCCGAGCGCTTTCGCCGCATCTCTTCTATCTACGGGTGTCGACTCTTGCAAGGTGAAGATCAGGAGCTGGTCTGCTCGTGGATCGTGCGATTCGCCCAGCCCGATGATGGCCGCCTGGCGCACACCTCTCACCGGGTCGACGAGTGCGTGCCGAATCGACGCCAGTGCTTCGTCGTCCTTGTAGTTCGCAAGGGCACTCGCCGCCGACGCGCGCAGACTCGCGACGTCATTGGAGGCTGTACGGAGCAAGTTGGTTAGTGCCGCGCGGTCGCGAAGGATCGCCAGCACGCTCGCTGCGGTTGCTTCGACATCGACGCACGCTCGTTGCTTGCTGATCGGTGAATAGTATTTCTGTGCATAGTAGGCGCGTTTCAAAATGCCAGTGGAGGGCACTCGTGACTCTTCGGACAGCTTGTCGCGCAGGAACTCGCGTATCATTCGGACGTTGATGCGCGCCTCCTTCCCGCCCTTGACGAGGTAGCGCGAGCGCGCGACGAGGCCACACTCCACGAACTCATCGGGATCTTTGCTGCCGACGGTGAAAGCCGAATACACCGCCTCTTCGCTGCCCAACAGGGTGAGCCCATCGAGTGCCGCCAATCGCACCCGCGGATCGCTGTCGCTCGCCAGCATGCGAGCGAGTGCTGTCTCTGCGGCCCGGACGTCTTTGGCGTCGAAGTGCAGATCCTCTTGTCCCACCAGATCCCCAATCGTGCCCGCTACGATGCTGCGCAGATCCGGGTTTGGGTCGTGGAGTGTCTCGAGAAGGACCGGCAGCGCCTCGACTCTTCGAACCCGTAGAAGCGCCATCGCAGCTTCTTTGCGGTGGGGAGAGTCGGTGTCGCGCAGGGCGATGCCGAGGGCCTCTGCAGCGCTCGGCAGCTCGATCCAACTCAACTCTCGAATTGCAGCGAGGTGCGGTTTGGCGTTGCGGCGAGAGACGAGATGAGAAAGAGAGCGGAACAGTGCGTTGCGTTCGCTCCAATCCATGGGCTGCCGGAGGACTTCGCGAAGTTCGGCTACGCGGACGCGCGCTGATTGAATTCCTGAGTTGGTGCCCGGTCGCACCGCGACAGTAGAGACTTCGGAGGAAGCGGCGCCTGCGAGACCGAAGTAGAACCCTATGGCTGCGAGGACGTGAGCCCCGCGCCAGACTCTTAAATCCTGGTATTTGGACCGCAGCCCGAGGTGACCGTTGGTTCCAACTGCTTCGCTATCGACTGACATGGACGTATCCTATAATTTCCGCGTGCCCAAGAATCTTGGCGTTGCAATTCTGCTTGTCGTCGCGAGTCTCGCCTTCCAATCCTGCTTCATTACCCTCGATGCCTTCGTGTCCGACGAGGGAATCGTCCTGGTGGCGGCCGACGACGTAGCCCACGGCCGCCTTCTCTACCGGGACATCAGTGTCCCACTCACTCCGGCAGTATACTTGCTTCAAGGTCTTGCGTTCAAGATTTTCGGCAGCAGTCTGCTGGTCTCGCGCGCGTTGGTTGCGATTGTCTACGCGAGTTCCGTCGTCGCAGTATTCGCCCTGGCACTGTGTTTTGTACCTCGTCGCAAGGCCGCGATCGCGGGCTCGCTCGCGATTCCACTGCAGGTCTGGATGTGGCCGCACGCGCAGTACTTCAGTTACAACACGCTGGCGATCCTGCTCTGCCTGGTCGCACTCCGCGCTGCGTGGTCGATCGAGCGTGGGCCCCATCGCATCCGAAGTGCACTCGTCTTTGGAGCAGTGCTGGCCGCCGCGCTTTGGGTCAAGCCAAACCTGCCCGTGGCGATCGGCGCCGGCGTCCTCTTGTACTGGTTGACGGGATGGTTGCGCAGCGCAATCGGGCTTCCCTGCGCGCGCGATCGCGGTTTCGCGGATCTACTCGGAGAAGGCCTTGCAACCTTGGCAGGGATCGCCCTCGCCAGTCTTCCGATGGTCGTCTACCTGGCGATCAACGGAATCTTCGACGACTTCATTCGCAGCGTAACCCTGATTGCTGGAATTTACGGAGACTCCCCGGTCGGACTCTTTCCGAGTCTGTTCCCGCTCACTGAACAAATCGACGCGGTGCGGATGAGCCAGGATCTGGTGGTACCCGGAATGCTTGCGAACGGAACCGACGGTCTGGCGGCCAGCCACGCGTATCAGTACTTGATCGCCTACACGGGCTGGATCGATCTCGCTGTGCGGGTCGTCTACTACCTGCCAGTGGCACTCTACCCCGCGACTGCGGCAACCCTTGGGCACGGGCTGTGGCGGCGCTCCTGGTCCCAGCGAGACGAAGCCGCACTGTTCACTTTCTTCGGCGCCGTGCTGCTGTATCTGACCATCATCTCTTTTCCGGCAGTGCACTACATGACTCCGACCTTGTTGCCGCTCGTGGCCCTGACGGTCTTCGTCTATTCTCGTTTCGAGCCGAGCACCGCACCGGCGCTCAAACGTATTCACAAGACTCTCGGCTTTGCCGCCGTGGGCGCGTTCTTGGCGGCATCGTTTGCGGCGCTGTTCGTTTATCTGGGGATTCCCCGTGCGCCGGTTCACACTCCTCGAGGCACGTTCTGGGTAGGGCTCTCTACCGCGCGCCTCTGGAACGAGATTCTCGACTACACGGAGTCAGCGCTGTCGGAGGAGGACCAGATCTTTGCTGTGCCTTACTTCCCGCTGTTCTACTTCATGAGCGAAAGAGATCACCCCACGCGCTACGTAGCCCTGGGCCCGGGACTTCCCGGCATGGAGGCGGAGGACGAGATCATCGGCTATCTGGAACACAACGGCGTCGACTTCGTCCTCAGCGCCACCGGGGTGGAGTATCCGGGACTCGAGGGGTTCGAAAGCTCCTATCCGCGACTGCACCACTACCTGACGACACGCTTCGCTTTGGATCGGAGATTTGAGGGGCGCTACCGGACATACGCCAAGGTACTGCGACGCGTAGATTGACGGGAAGCTGTACTGCCGCGCACCCGTTGGCGCTCGTCTTTCAGGGCTCAGTTGATTTTAGGTCGATTCGAGGCCGACTCGCAGAGAGAAATCGCTGCGCAGGATGCGCGCGGGATCCACCTCGCGGCGCATCTCCTGAAACCGATGCACCGCGTCTTCGCCAAAGCTTCTCGAGAAGTCTTCCGGGCGCATCACCGAATCCTTCGCGGGATAGAACTTGCCCCCTGCTTCGAGAACGATCTCGGACAACTCCCCGCAGAGTGCAAAGAGCGCCACACGGTTGGAACGGGACACCGGGAAATCCATCGCCAATGAGTACCCGTCGAGGGCGTGGGAGAGCAGGAACTCATCCGGTCGGTATCGCTTGAGAACGCCGAGATAGCTGACCAGGCCGGCGCGCTGGGTTCTGCGGAGAATCTCTTCGAGGACCGGGAGGGCGTGCTCTTTGGGAATGAACGGCTGGTATTGAATGAAGCCGCCGGGGCGGTACGCATCGCGAAAGGTCGGGACATAGTCGAGCAAGAACTGGAATGCCACGTGCGCCTGATGGTATGGGCGCTTCGTGCCGAGCTTGGAAGCCATGTACTTCGCCCAGTTCGCCAAATGCATGCCCGGGTTGCTTTGAACCATGCCGAGCACGGTTCCCACCAGACCGAGGGGGACACCCATGATCGTCTTGGGAAGAGCCTGGTCGCTCGGATTCAACCCGAGTGCGTCCGGCCCTTCGTCGAGGTAGTTGGCGACATGAATCTGCCCCCTCCCCAGTTCTGAACCGCCGCCAATGCAGTCCACCCAGCCGATGATGTAATCGCTCTGGTCGACGTGTTCTTCGAAGAACGCCAGTTGCTCGCGCAGGTTGGCGGCGGGGTGCTGTTGTACGCGAAGGCTGCCGGACTTGACGCGCTTCGTGCGGAGTTTGATGCGGGTGAATGTGCCGAGCATTCCGAAGCCCGAAACCGCAGCACGAAACAATTCTTTGTTCTCGTCTGGCGCGATTCGGATCAACTCACCAGCTGGTGTCAGCAGATCGGCATCGACAATCGCGTCGCCGAACCCGCCTTGCTGGCAGTGGTTCTTTCCGTGGATGTTCATCGCCGCACAGCCGCCGAGGGTCGGAAACATCGTTCCGGGAACCACTGCCGGCCAGTAGCCGTGGGGCAGGATGGATTTCCACAGGCTCTCGATCGTAAAGCCCGGCTCTGTCTCTGCGATCCCGTCCTCTGGGTCGAAGTCGAGCAGGCGATTCATGCGCCGCATGTCGACGATCAGGCCACCGGCGTTCATTGCCGCGTCGCCGTAGGATCTTCCGGCACCTCGGTGATGAACCGGAATGTTTTCTTCGCTCGCCCGGGTATAGATTTCCCTCAACTCATCGACGGACTCTGGCGCGGCGAACACCGACTCGGAGCGAGTCGTGTAGCCAAAGCCTTCGAATACGCGTCGAGGCAATCTGCGCAGGGAGCCCGGCATCAAATATTGGTTCTCCGAAACACGACCGAAGGTACGAGTCGAATGATCGACATGATCGCCCACCAAACACCGGGGATGTACGTTGTCATTGGGCGTCCCCGATCCACAGCCGCCAAGATTCCAGCTACACAGCGATCTACCGGAATCATCAGGGGTAGGGCGGTTCCCCTGGTCATATCGGTCGCTACTGGCCCTGGCTTGACGGTAACGACATGAACGCCGTAGCGGCTCATTCGGTTGCGCAGTGCCTCGAGATACGTGGTGAGTCCGGCCTTCGCCGCGGTGTAGACCGGATTGCCCCGTCGACCGCGATCTCCAGCAACACTGGAAATACCCACGAGGGTGCCTGCCCCACGCGATTCCATGTGCGCCGCCGCCAGGTTGAGCCATGCGATCGCACCCGTCAGATTGACATCGACGATGTTGCGATCCTTGCGTGTGTTGTACTCACCTTCTTCGATTTCCGGCATCACTCCCGCGGAGTAGATGACGAGGTCGACCGATCCGCCGAGCGCCTTGACCAGTTCGTCGAACGCGATGGGCGCGTCATCGAGATTGAGCACATCGTGTTCGCGCACGATGACGGAGCTTTTGCCGTCCTGGCACGAATCGGCGAGAGCCTGAAGAGAGTTCTTGCGCCTCGCGACTGCGGCGACCCGGGTTCCCCGGGAGACCAACGCCGCTACCAAGCCAGCGCCAATGCCCGACGATGCGCCCACGATAATTGCAGTTCGAATATTCATGACTTCCTCGAGTCCCGGCTGTGAGTTCGCTTCGCGATCGCTCACCGTAGCGCCGACCATGAGGCGGCGCTCGCCAAGAGTGCTGGGTCGCAGAGGGCAGTCAGATCGTTTAGGCGATCTAAACCGATCGGGCGGAAGAATCAGGCATCGCCGACGATGCTCGAGAGCGTGGGGCCAATCCTGTCGGCGACCGGTTCCACCACCTTGGCGTCAAAGCCGTACGCATTGAGCGCATTTTTTCCGAGAATCGCGCGGATCTCATCCTCGGGGTACTCGCTGAATGTGTTTCGCAGGTACTCCCTGGTGTTGGGCCAGGTCCCCTCCATGTGCGGATAGTCCGAACCCCACATGATCCGGTCGAGACCGATCTTGTGTCGCTGCTCGCCCTCGTGCTTGGGCATAAAGGACGCACCGATGTAGCACTGGCTCTGGAAAAATTCGGTCGGGGTCTTGGACAGCTTTGCACTGAAATGGCTGAAGAAGGGGAGGTTCGCCTTGAACTCCAGCACGCGAAGTCGTTCCAAGATCCAGGCGGTGCCGGTTTCCGTCAGAATCAAATTCAGACCCGGGTGGCGCTCGAAAGCACCGGACCACAACAGGGCGGTGAACGAACGCTGCGCCCACATATCGACCTCGCTGATGTACATCGCTGTGGCGCTCTCGGCGTCACCGTAATCGGGTGACCAGCCGGAGTGCGCCTGGACCGGCATGCCGAGTTCTTCGCAGACTGCCCACAGCGGTTCGTAGCGCGGGTCGTGGTAGAACGGATAGTCGCCGGTGCTCGTCGGAAGCAAGACTCCCCCGAACAAACCCATCTCATGTGCGTCGCGCACTTCTTGGCAAGTTACGTTGATGTCGTCGACATTGATTAGTGCGACACCGGCGTGTCGCCCGGGGTGGGTGTTACAAAAGTCCGCGAGCCAGCGGTTGTAGGCCCGGATGCCCGCCAAGTTGTTCTCGGGGTCCACTGGGTGGCGGTACTGCAGGAGGCCCGCACCGAACGGCGCCATCTGGGGAAAGATCACCTCTGCCGCAATGCCATCATCCTCGAGTTCCTTGGTTCGAACTTGCGCATCCCACTCGCCGGCACGAGGCGAAAACGGGCTGGCCCCGTCGTTCAGCAGGGCCATCAGTACCGAATCCTCGGGCGCCCCCTTCGTTTCCATCAAGGCTTGGAATTGCCCAGCGCCCCCGGCTTTTTCGGCGTAGTCGTCTACGGCTTCCTGGTCGAAGAAGGTCCCCGTCCGCGCGATCATTTCCTTCACGTAGGACAGCCACCAGACTTCGGCCGCTTTGTGGTACTTGGATGGCAGGTATTCGTTGTAGGTCGCGGGTAGCGCGCCAGCGTGACAGTCGGAACTGATGATGAGTATGTTTGACATCGAGAAAATCTCCAGGCTTGTCCTGGCGCCGCTCCGCCTGCCCAAAGCAGAGCAAAGCACTCGAGTGGAACCAAGGCAACTCGCTTTCGTCCCCTCTTCGCCAAATTTCGCTCTGAGGGTCTTTGGGGGCCGAGAACACAGTCTGGGAGGTGCTTGCCGGGGTCGTTAACGTCTTGTGGTCACGGCTGTGCAATATGGGGTGCGCGCGAAGGAGAATATGGATGAGGGAGTTGGCTCGAAGGGTCGCAGTCGTCACGGGCGGTGGAAGCGGAATTGGACGCGGAATCTCACTCGGACTCGCGGCCGAAGAAATGACGGTCGCGGTCGCGGATGTTCGCGTTGAAAGTGCTGAAGTGGTTGCCGCTGAGATTGTTGAGGGTGGAGGTCGGGCTTTCGCCGTGCAAGTGGACGTGACTTCCGTGGAATCCCTGGCGACGGCTGCGAAGCAGGTCGCAGCCGAGGCCGGGGGCGTCAACCTTCTCTGTGCAAATGCCGGCGTGATGGCGCGGATCGGAACGCTCGACGAGCACACGATCGAAGACTGGGAGTACACCCTCTCGGTCAACGTGCTCGGAGTCGTAAAGACCGTCAAGGCCTTTTTGCCGCTGCTGCGCGCCAGCGCACCGGATGCGCATATTGTGAACACGGCCTCCCTCGGTGGGCTGATGGCAACCGAGGGTTTTCCCATCGGTGCGTATGTCGCGAGCAAATACGCATGTGTGGGCTACAGCGAGATGCTGCGCCTCGAACTGGCGGGCGAAGGCATCGGGGTGTCTGTGTTGTGCCCGGGTGTCGTCGAGTCGGATCTCATGACCACCTCCATTCAGAACCGACCCGAAGGTTTCGGCGAACAAGTGGCGCCAGTTTTGGAATCCGGCGAAGCGCCGAACGTCGCTCCACTCCCGGACATTACCGCTATGCCCGCCGAAGCCGTTGGCCCGATCGTCGTGAATGCGGTGCGGGAGAATCGTCTCCATGTTCTGACGCATCGAGGATCTCGACCGTTCGTTGAGATGCGATTCCGCGCGATATTCGATGATTTCGACTTCGCAGAAAAATCGAAGGCGACGTGGTAGCCTCGCACCCGCGGAGCATCGAGAGCGTCGCGAAAGGACGTGAAGGGGCGCAAGAGAACGCGAACGAACGCGAAAGACGTGCCCGATCAGAAGCGCGAGATCAGCTCCTGCGACGGAGCTTTGGTTTGACCATTTCGTAGACGGCGGTCGCGAGCGGCAGCCTCTTTGCCTTGGCGAGGCTCTTTAGCGCCTGCAACTCCTTGTCGGAAAGCATGACAGCGATCCGATTGCGCCGCGAATCTGGAGATGGCCCCGTACCCGAGCCCACCGGGCGTCCTGCACCAGCGCGGCGGCCACCCCAACTTGATTTTGATGCAGCATTCTTGCCTGTTTTTCGGCCGGGCCTGGTGGAAGCTTTGGCTCCTCTCTTCGCGGTTCCCTTCGCTCCACTCGCTTTGCGTGTCCTTCGTGTTGCCATGGTGCTCCCCTCTTCGATATGTACAGCTTGAATTGTAATTGGTCTGCCATCGAGACCGCAAGCGTTCTAGCCCCTGCAATGTGTTTTGATTTGCGTCGCACTCACCTGGTGGACCATCAAGTTGTACGTGTTGTCGTTGATTTCGACTGTGAGTCAGTTTTTGAGAAATTCGCCGTTACAGCGTTCCCCGTCCCATCACCACAGGACGTCCTACAGCGAGACGATTTCGATTGAGGGCCTGTAGTCTGGTGTAGTCGTGCTAGAGGCAGCCAATTGGGGCGAAGACCGGCTCATTTTTGGTCTGTGGCAGCGAGAATGAAGATTCCCGCACAAGTATTAGTATCGTTGTGCAGGTTGAAATACTCGGTGTAATTCGACCTCAAATTTCCCCGCCCGTAGCTGTTTTCCTTCTTGATTCTCGAAGGAACGCGACCGTGGGCTCCACTTCCCGGAGGTTCCATTGGCCGATCATTCTTCACTTCGCGTGGCCATCATCGGGGCTGGCCCCGCCGGTCTTGCAGCGGGCCATGAGCTTCTGGCCCAGGGCTTCAGCGATTTCACGATCTTCGAAAAATCGGACGCCGTTGGCGGAACTTGGCATCTCCACACGTATCCGGGGCTGGCCTGCGACGTCTGGGCTCATGTCTACACTTTCTCCTATGAGCCCAATAGCGATTGGAGCGCGAACTTTGTCGGGCAGCCCGAGATCGAGGCCTATCTCCAGCGATGCGCAACGAAGTTCGGGCTCGATCCCCATATCCGGTTGAACACACGCATTGTCCAGGCGATTTATCGGGGCGATGGGATCTGGCAGCTGACGAGTGAATCGGGAGAGAGCTTCGAGTTCGACGTCGTCATCAATGCGATGGGGAATCAGCACACGCCGCTCTACCCAGACGTCAAGGGAATGGAATCCTTTGAGGGGCATAGCTGGCACGCGACCGAGTGGAATCACGATGTCGACCTTTCCGGCAAGCACATAGCGATTGTGGGCTCTGCCGCCAGCGCAGTGCAGATCGTGCCCGAGATCGCCAAGATTGCAGGTCAGGTTACGGTGCTCCAGCGAACGCCCAACTGGATCATGCCGAGAGGGCGCAAGTTTTACTCGGAGCGCAAGCGCGCGTGGTTTCGCCACATGCCCGCGCTGATCCGGCTTACCCAGTATGTCCAAAGATTCATGATGAGCTTTGTCCACCAGGCGGCCACCCTCGGACACAAACGCATGGAGCAATTTGAAAACGTCGGGCGGAAATCCATCAATAATACGATCTCGGACCCCGAACTTCGTGAAGCCCTTACCCCGGACAGCCGTTTCGCCTGCAAGCGCCCACTCATCTCGGACGATTTCTATCCCGCGCTCACCCTCAACCACGTGGAACTCATTCCGGAAGGTCTGCAGGAGGTCCGACCCCATTCGATTCTCATTGCAGGTGGACGCGAAGTTGAAGTCGACGTGATCGTCTATTGCACGGGCTATCGGATCCTGGATTTCGATCGCATCGAGGTGAGGGGTGATCAGGGACAGGCGCTGGCCGACGCGATGGGTGACGAGCCCGAAGCACACAAGGGCATCGCGGCTCCGGGCTTTCCAAACTACTTCTTCGCCGCCGGTCCAAACGGACTGGTTCTTCAGGTTCCCTATTTCGTCACGATCGAGAGGAATATCGCGACGATCGTGCGTCTCTTGAAGGAGAAGCAGCGTGTCGACGCCCGTTCCATGGTCGTACTCGATGAGTCCCATCGCGAATACAACGACTGGTTGCTGACACAGTTCGCGCTCTACTCCTGGGGTGCGTCGTCCTGTAACAGCTACTACCAGCTGCCCAATGGTCGCGCACCGTTCCTGTTCCCGGGCGACTTCAAGACCTATGAAGATCTGCACGCCCAATGCGGGCTGCACGAGTTCGAGCTGGGCTGAACTCGCAGATCTAGAGCACGCCAGCTCCAGAGCAAATCATGTTGGGGGGTGCGGCGGTGTCAATCGCGGGTGGGGTCGCACCAGCGCTCAATGATGCTGTGGAGTTCTACTTGATAGAACGGCTTGGCCAGGTAATCGTTCATGCCCACGGCCAGGCAGCGCTCGCGGTCTCCGTCGAGCGCGTTCGCCGTCAGCGCGATGATCGGTGTCGGTCGGGCTAAAGAATTCGCATCGGTTCTACTCCGAATCAGTCGGGTGGCTTCGAAGCCATCCATCTGCGGCATCTGGCAATCCATGAGGATGAGGTCGTGATGCGACTGCGCGGAGACGCGCACGGCTTCGATGCCATTGGATACCACCGTCACCGTACACCCGAACTCCTCGAGCATCGCGACCGCCAGCTCCTGGTTGACCACGTTGTCTTCGGCCAGCAGGATGTGAGCGTCGAGCAGTCCGGTGCCCTCTTCATCTTTGCTCAACTCGTCCCTTGGAAGCATCGCCGGGTCGAGGTCGAGCGGCTGGTCGAGTGCGTTTGCCGGTATCGCTTCGCAGGGATGAAAATTTGCGGTGAACCAGAAAGATGAACCCAGGCCCAATGTGCTTTCGACCCCGATCTCACCACCCATGAGCTGGGCCAGATCGCTAGAGATAGCGAGGCCAAGACCCGTTCCACCGAACTGGCGGGTCGTCGAGGCATCGGCCTGGGCGAACGGGACAAAGAGCATTTCCTGGATCTCGGGTGCGATCCCAGTTCCGCTGTCCTCTACGATGAACCGCAGGGTCTGGATCTCACTGTCGCGCGGGACGCGCGTCACCCGGACGACGACATGACCGTGCTCGGTGAATTTCACGGCATTGCCCACCAGGTTCGTCAGGATCTGGCGCAGGCGAATCGGATCTCCGCGCAACTTGCTCTCGAAGCCCTCGTCGATCTGGCATGTCAGCTCCAGACCCTTTTCATTGGCGCGCACCGACAGCAGTTCAAGAACATCTCTGACGATCCGGCGCACATCGAAATCCGTGTTGTCGAGTTCGAGTTTACCCGCTTCGATTTTTGAGAAGTCGAGGATGTCATTGATGATGGTAAGCAGAGACTCGGCCGACCCAGCGACAGACTGAGCGTAGTGCCGCTGCCGATCGGTAAGATCTGTCCTGAGAAGAAGCTCTGTCATGCCCACGACCCCATTCATCGGGGTGCGAATTTCATGGCTCATGTTCGCCAGGAACTGGCTCTTGGAGCGAGCGCTTTCCTCGGCACTTCGTCGTGCCGCGTCAAGACTCTCGAACAGGGCGCCCATCTGCCGCCGCCCGAACGCCAACAAGGCTGCAACGATCACCGCAACGATGCTGCTCGGAGCGGTGGCGATCAGGACCAACTTGCCAAACTGCGATCCAGATTGATCCGCAAGCATCGAAGATCTGTCCGCGAGAGAATCCACCCTGATCTTGAGCAGATTGGCGCGAACGAGCGCATCGCGGTGGAGTTCCAAACGCTTTTCATCGGACTCCCGTCGACTTCCAGCCAACGCTGCAACGACGGCCGCTCTAAAGGCTGTAATTTCGGCTTCGACCTTGCTGAGGATCGAAGCTTGGGAGATCGAAGACCGGCGATCGTCGCTAAATGTGCTTTCGGCTCTAGAAAACTCGAACTCCAGATCCTCACTTTGCGCCAGGACTTCAGCCGTCGTAGCCGTGTCTTCCAACACGTTCATGCTGAGGAGATCGGTCGTGATGTCGGCGAGCAGAGAATGAACTCTCCGCCATGCGTCTGAGTTGACGTCGAGCGCCCGAGTGTTCGAGAATTCGACCTGGAGCCAAGCGACCGAAACAATACTGGCGCATGCGAGAATGGCTCCTGCGAGAACGGAGCGAAGCAGGAGCCGACTCGATGCCTGGTGGGCTCGAGAGTATGAATCGGGTGATTTGACCTTGCCACCGAAGTCAGGTCTGCCCGCTCCCCATCTGGCAAAAGCTGCGCGGAGCGGGCTCAACTCTTCGCGCATGGTTCTCCTCACCGATAATGCTGAAGTCTCTGTCGGCGCATCGTCTCTCGCACTTGATCTCCCACGGAACTTCTCTCAGGGAAACACACTAGACGGTGTTGGTGAAGACACCGAGGCTCGCTCGGGGAACGCATCGCGACGTCCAGCGTTTGGTTTTCAAACTGAAAGCTTTGGTGTTCGTTGGAAGTGACACCCATGAAGCAGCGGCGCGAAAGTTCAAGCTCGGAACGAGCAGCGCCGATCAAGACTTCCTACAGCCAACGCTTTTGTGTGGCTATACCGGGAACCAATCTTGCGCCTGAAATCTTGGAAGCCATGGATTCGTCTCTTCAATTTCCGGCGAGAGCCTATGGATGCTCCGCTGGATGAGGCCCCTAGGGCCGAAGGCGAGACTTCCGATGCGCTCCCGGTAACGACCCAGTCGATCCTGTCTCGAGACACGCTCGACCGCATCCGTTCCATCGGAAAACAGGGACCGGATTTGCTCGAGCGTGTCATTGGATCCTTCCTGTCCAGCTCGCCTGAACTCCTGGTTGCGATTCGAGATGCAGCCACAAGCGAGGACGCCCCGAGCCTGGTCGCCGCCGCTCACTCACTCAAATCCAGTAGCGGGAACGTCGGTGCCTCACGTCTCAGCGAGTTGTGTGCCGCGGCGGAAGCAGCAGGCAAACGAGGTGCGCCCGGGGAGGTGGTCGAACTCATCGGTCCACTGGAGACTGCGTTCTCGCAGGCGAGCGATGCGCTCCGAAGTGAAATTGCATGACGTTCGATTCCGCAACAGAAAAGGGGCCCGTTGTCCTGGTAGTCGATGACGATGAGACGGTGAGACTGCTCGCCCAGGGATTTCTGGGGAGCGCCGGATTTACAGTATTGACCGCGGTGGACGGCGAAAATGCACTCGAGCAGGTAAACAAGCGAGTGCCCGATTTGATCCTGCTCGATGTCACGCTTCCGGGTCACAATGGTTTCGAGGTCTGCGCCGAGTTTCGCGAGCGAAAGGACCTCGAGCACGTTCCGATCGTGATGATCACGGGGCAGGACGACGACGAGTCGGTGAGAAAGAGCTACGAAGTGGGTGCGAACGACTTCGTAGCGAAGCCGGTCAACTGGCTGATTCTCGTGGAGCGCGCCCTCTCACTGCTCCGGGCGAGTCGAATGCTCGGCGAGCTTCAGGACAGTCGACGACAATTGTCTCAATCACAACGAATCGCTCAGCTCGGAAGCTGGAGCTACGACTTCGGCGAGGAAATCCTGTGGGTCTCGCCGGAGGCGCGGCGGGTTATTCCAGGCTTGCCGAACCGAGATCTTTCGATCGACGATCTAGTGACTCGAATCCACGAGGAAGACCGGGCGGGAATCCTCGAGGTCTTCGAGCGCGGGACGAACCAGCCGGGGTACTTCTCGTTCGAGTTCCGCGTTCCGGACCTGGAGGGCGGCGACGACCGCCACATCCGCGCATGCGCGGAGCGCGAATCGGGTGCTTCGGTGCTCAGCGGAGCAGTACAGGACGTCACTGAGCAGTTGCGAGCAGAGGAACAAATTCGGTTCCTCGCCTATCACGACAGTCTTACGCAGCTCGCCAATCGGGCTTCATTCAAGGCGCGGCTGTCGCAAGCGATCGAGCGCGCTGGCCGCCATGATCGGCACGTCGGCTTGATCTTCTTTGATCTCGACGATTTCAAGCGAGTCAACGACACGCACGGGCATAATATTGGAGATCAACTGCTCTGCGAAATTGCCAGCCGTCTGCGCAGCTGCGTCCGGGGAACGGACTCGGTGGCGCGAGGTTGCGGCAGCGATGACGAATCTTTTGTCGCGAGACTCGGGGGCGACGAATTCACAATGGTGTTGGAGGAAGTCGTTGAACCGCAAGATCTCAGAACGGTCGCAGAGCGGATCATCGCGACCCTGCCGAAGCCAATCGTGATCGATGGCCACGAATTTACGGTCACCGGCAGTATGGGCTTGGCCACCTGGCCGCAAGATGGTGACGACATGGAGACGCTGCTGCGAAAGGCGGACGTGGCCATGTATCAGGCGAAAGCTCGCGGTCCAGGTTCTTACATGTTCTACTCCGAGGCTCTGAACACCGAGACCCAGGAACGAGTTGAGCTCGAGCAAAAACTTCATCGGCCAAGGTCTCGCAATTGCGCACGCCGTAATCGTCCACGCACAGAGCGGCACCATCGATTTTGATTCGAGCCCAGCCGGAACGACCTTCGTGATTCGCATGCCCCTGGACCCGACACGATCGGACGACGAGCCCTAGCAGGCTGCGCGCTGATCGGATGCAGGATCGAGCCGAAAGGGCCGGAGGCGCTCCAGCAACAGGGGCAGGATGATCAGGTCGGCGGCCAACGCGGCCACCATCGCGAGGGCGGTCAAGATTCCGAAATAGATCGTCGGAATGAAATCTGACAGCACGAAGATGGAAAAGCCAATCGTGATGCTCGTGCTCGTGTAGTACATCGCGCTGCCAATACTGGCGTGGGAGCGTAGAACCGCAGCGGGATAGTCGCCGTCGATCTGGAGTTCGACGCGAAAGCGATGGAGATAGTGGATCGTGTTGTCGACGGCGATCCCCACGGTAATCGCCGCGATCGTGATCGTCATGATATCGAGGGGAATGCCGACCAAGCCCATCAATCCCAGTACGAACACCGCCGCGATGATGTTTGGAATGATGGCGACGACCGCAACCGGAACGGAGCGAAAGAGTACGCCGAACATCAGCGCGATCACCCCCAGGACCGCACCCAGGGTCAGGATCTGAGACCGGAACAGGCTCTGAAGCATGTTGTTGTAGAGCACCATCATGCCCGTGAGGTGTACGTCCTCTTTTTTGTACCCCATCTCGTTGACCAGGTGATCGTAGATGTCCCGAAGCATTGCGTCGCGGACCAGGGTCTGGTCCGAGTCGTGGATCCGCATTGAAATCCGAAGCTGCTGCCCGTCCTCGGAGAGGTAGGGGGAGATCATCGCGTCCTTGATTTCGAGAGGGATCTTCTTGTAGAGCACCGAGAGCAGGAAGTTGTCGAATTGTTCTCCTTTGTTCAGCTGCTCGAGAACCTCGAGCGTCGTGGCCAGGGATATGACCTTTCCGCTGGCATCCACGGATTCGAGATAGTCGTGCAGCGCTTGAATCTTCTCGAAGCGAAAACTGTTGAACCAGTAGCTCGTGCCCGTGATGCCGGCGTCGCCACCCAGGTCGTAGTCGAGATCCCATTCTTCATCATCACCTTCGCCCTCCTCGGACTCCATATCGGCGAGCCATTCGGCCGGAGCGTCGATGATGACGTCAAGTGGGGTAGTCCCTCCGAGTTTTTCATCCACCAGCAGCATCCCCTGGTAGATCTCCGTCGATTTCTTGAAGTAGTTGATGAAGCTGTTTTCTACGCTGAGACGGCTCATTCCCCAAAGACAAGTGAGCGTGATGATCGATGTAGTGAATAGAATGATGGGACTATGGCCGTGGATCGCGCGTGCAAAGGAACCCGTGATGATTACGGTCCAGCGGGGTTCGGGAGGTTGCTTGCCAGGCGAGAGCAGCATCAAACTCGCCGGAAAGAGGACGAAGTTGAGCACGAACGCGACGAACAACCCCAACACCATGATCCAACCAAAGTCGATCACCGGGCGAATCCCGCTCACGACGAGAGAACCGAATGCCACCATCGTGGTAAGCACGGTATTGAAACACGGGATCGCCTTGGCCCTCAGGGTGTCGCGCACCAGCACGAATTGCTCGTAGTCGGGGTGGGCGCGCTGGAGTTCGCGGTAGTGCACGATCAGGTGGATGCTCAATGAGAGGGTGAAAATCAGAACAAGGGGAAGAAAATTGGACGACACGACGGTAACGAGCCAACCCGCAGCCCCGATGAACCCAATGGTCACAATGCTGGTGGCGAGGGCGGTGAGTAGCGGCAGCAAGACCCAGCGTGGCTGACGGAAGATGACTGCGAGCAGAAGCGTGAGAATCGCAATGACCGCCAACCCGAACACCCGAAGATCGTGGCGCACATAGGAGATCATGTCCGAGACGATCATGGGTCCCCCGGCCAGATGGATCAAGGCCTGGTCCCGATAGCGATCCAGCACCGTACGGATGTGAGCGATGTCGGCGTCGAGTAGAGATCCCTGGCTCCGAGTATGCGACCGAAACGCGTCTGTCAGGCGCGCGAGTTCGCGATCCTCCTCTCCTGTCAAGGTTTCGTCGAGCTGCTTCGAGCGCAGGGCGTTGCGAGCGTCGCGCAAGGTTTTGTAGTGCTCGTCGCGCTTGAACACGATTTGCAGCGCGGTCGTATTGCCATCGCTGCTGACCAGCAGATTCTTGTACAGCACGCTTCCGCGCAATTCAGCGGCCGCCAGCGCGACATCCGTGTCCTCATCCGCCAGGGTTCTGATGCCATGCTGGATTTCGTTGAGGCTTACGCGTGGGCTCTCGAGCAGGGGGACGTCCAGGATGCTGAGGACGGATTTGACCCGCTCCATCTGCAGAAGTTCGTTCTTGAGGGCTGCGATCTGGTCCAGCGAGTGCTGCGAGAAGAGATCGATCTTGGGGGTGTAGGTGACGATCACAAAATCTTCGGATCCATAGCGCCCCTGTATGGATTCGTAGTATCGCAGCGCTTCATCTCCCTCGAGCATCATCGACTCTTGAGAGACATCCAACTGGAAGTCCTGGGCATGCCAGGCGAACCCAGCAGTCGCGATGAGGGTCAGGGCAAGGGTCATGACCGGATGCTCGAGGACCAGACGTTCGTAGACCTTGATGAGTGACGCGATCATGGTTTTGGTTCGCGGCCTCGCTCCACTGGGACTCCTGCACCTTTGGGGAAGACGCCCAGCGTAGCGTCCGGACCTATGCTCGTCTATTTCGCCCCACCGCCGCCGGGCGTTCTTCACACTGGCGTTCTACATTGGGTAGTCCCAAAAGCCCGAGGTAAAGGAAGTCATGCTGGAAAATCTGAAAGAATTCGAGGCGCAGGTTTACTCCCAATGTGGAGAGGACGGCGTCCTGCAGCGAATTTACGAATGCATCGGCACCACCAACAAGCAGTTCGTCGAGTTTGGCGCCTGGGACGGCCAGCACCTTTCGAACACCGCGAACCTGCGCCTCAACCGAGCTTGGACGGGACTGTTGATGGAAGGCAGCGACCGCGCCGACGGCGAACTGGTCGTGCAGGAGTTCGTAAACGCGGAAAACGTGGAAGCGTTGTTTTCAAAGTACGCTGTCCCCAAAACCTTTGACCTGCTTTCGGTAGACATCGACGGCAACGACTACTGGGTCTGGAAGGCGATCGAGCGTTTTACACCGCGGGTCGTGGTGGTCGAATACAATATCTTCTTTGCGCTAGATGCGGCGCGCACGATCGAGTACCGAGCCGACCATGTCTGGGACGAGACTGCTTACCACGGTGCCAGCCTCGCGGCGTTTCACAAGCTGGGCGTCGACAAGGGATACACCCTCGTCCACACAGACAGCTGGGCGCCCAATGCGTTCTTCGTGCTCAACAGCGAGCTGCCAAAGGACTACCGCCCGCGTCGTCTCGATGAAATGACCGACTGGGATCAATTCGTGGCGCCGCCGGGCACTGGGGATCGCGTTTGGGTGAACGTCTGAGTGGGCGGTAGCTACCGCGCGCGGTCTCGTGCAGCGTGGAGGGCATCGATCACCAGCTTGACTGCCGAGTCTTGACCGAGGCTGTCGGTGTTGACGACAAGATCGTAGAGCGATGGATCGTCGGGGTCGACTCCGAACTGCGAGAGAAAATTGCGTCGCTGCGCGTCCTTCGTCTTGAGACGGCTCCTTGAATCGGTCAACGACAAAGACTCGCGCATGACCAGGTTTTCGACGCGCCGCTCGAAGGGAGCCACCACCAGAACACGAAGCGCCTTTTCGGGGCCCAGCACGAATGGGGCACCCCGCCCCAGGATCACCGCCATCCCTCGCTCTCCGAGGGTCACGATGGTTCGCACCACCGAACGCAGATACTGGCTCTCGCTAAAGCGCCGCTCATGAAAACTGTCGAGCACATAGCGATCAATCGTGCTGCGGACGCGCTCATCCAACTCAGCCACCAACGCCCGGTCGATACCTCGGGCTCGCGCAATCCAATCGACAATCTCGATTCCAAACAGACCGAAATCAAGTTTCTCGGCCACGCTTTGAGCGAGCTCAGCAGCGCCCGAGTGCGGAAGTCGTGAAAGTGCGACACAGGAGAGAGCGGGGGGCGGCGAGCTGAGTCGCTGAAGCATTTCCCAGCGCCGCGCTTGACGTTCGACGAGTTCTTCGAGGGTTCCGCGTTGCATCGCGTGGCTCCGAGGGCGAGTGTAACCCGGAGTTGGGGCCTTTGTTGCAAATACAGGTCCCCGGGGACGCGATTCGGAGGGTATTGGAACACGGGAACGAGTGCGGCTCCCGCAGGAAGTCTATCCGGCTAACGAACCGATTGCCGCGCGAGTTTGTCTCTCAGGATCACCCGACCGCTAAACGAACATGCTCGAGAATGGCTTCATCGTCGACCGGCTTGGGTACCCAATCAATCGCGCCCGCCTCGATCCCCTCGGCAATCGTGTCACTATCGTCGACCGCCGAAACCATCACGATCGGAATGGATTCGAGTTCCGCATCGTTTTTCAGAATTCGACAAATCTCGATGCCGTTTTCTCCGGGCATCATGTAGTCGAGAAGAATGAGGGCAGGGCGCGCCTTTCGGAGCTCTGCCGCCATCTCCGGGTAGTTGCGCGCCCCGATGACATTGTACCCCTCGTCGTCGAGCAGGCTCTCGAGTAGATAGAGGTTGGATTCGTCGTCATCCACGACCATGATTGTGTTGTTCACACCGCCTCCCAGTTCTCGAGTTCAATTGCCGCAATATTCGCGCGCACGCACTTGAGAATCTCTTCGTCGCGCACTGGCTTTGTAATCCAGGCGCGCACCCCAGCCTCGAGACCTCGTTTAATCACCTCCCGGTCGTCGACCACTGAAACCATCACGATCGGAATCGACTTCAAGAGTGCCGTGTTTTGAAGCAATTGACAGATTTCGATTCCGTCTTTTCCATCCATCATGTAGTCCAGCAAAATAAGATCCGGTTGCGTAGTCCGCAACGCCGTTGCCATTTCTCCGTAGTTTGCTGCCTCGATGACCTGGTACCCTTCTTCGTCGAGCAGCGTTTCGAGCAACATGCGGTTGGATTCGTCGTCATCGACGACCATGATGGTTTCGTTCATTTTGGGCCCCAATTGGGTGTCGAAGCAGCCGGCAGTGAGATTGCGACCCATGAGCACCGGGAAACGCCCCAGACGCACCGCCGATTCCGCCTGTATTCGCTGCGGTCGCACAAATACTGCATCGGCCTCGACTGGCGAAGAGTTGAGTGAAATTGCAAAAAATTTATGTGCAACCGTATCGAGAACCGGCTGAGATCGTTGCAGTCTTTGCGGCGTTAGTTCGGACCCACGCGATCGAGATGGTGCTGGGGATCGAGAAGACCTGAGAGTTGGATCTGCTAATCCAGTAGGTCGGGCCGCAGGTGTGCGAAAACCTGCGCACCTGCTGCTCATAGAATTTGCGGATGGAGCGGTTTTCGGCGCCAGGCGTGCGCAGACAATTTGGACCGACGCCACCGCCCTGCGTGCTGAGTTGCGATCTTCTTGCAGATCGGCATCCGAGCCTCGTTACTCGCTTCGAACTGTCGCAGCCACATCTCATCATCGACCAGCATACGCCAAATTGCGTCACGTCTTCGAGCGAGCCGTCTCGGGCGTTCTCCCTATGATTTTCAAAGCCTTCGAGTCCCGCCTGAATCCCCAACAGTTGGTTTCGTCAGTGGTCGATATTGGATACGAACTTCAAAATCGCAATCGACATTCTTGCGGGGGAAACATGCGCATCTGCGGCTTCTTTCAAACGACCCAAAAATTCTGGGCCATCGCGTTCGCGACAACCTTGTTCGCCAATGTCTTTGGCTGCAACGAGATCTCCGCGAAACGCGATCTTGGGAACTACGAGTACGTTTTTTCGCTCGGACGAGAAGGGGTAGGGAAAGGCGAGTTCAAATACGTTGAGGACATGGCGATCTCCGCGTCGGGAAACTTGTACGTCACGGATGCCCTCAATTCCAACGTCCAGGTGTTCTCGCCAAGCGGCGAGTATCTGGCGACTGTCTGTGGCCGAAACGCGGATCAGGGCGGACTGCAGAAGCCAGAAGGCATTGCGATTGCTCCGGACGGGTCGATCTTCGTCGCCGACTACCTGACCGGCAAGATTCACAAGTACTCCTCCGATCACAAACTACAACTGAGCTTCTCGGAGTTCGGCACTGAAGAAGGTCAGAACGCCGAGTCCGAGTTCATGCAGATCTGCAAAAACGGCCTGCTCTACATGGCAGAGGCTGGAAACAACCGGGCAGACGTGTTTGATCAAAGCGGTGTGTTCCAGTTTTCATTTGGCGAGGCAGGCTCTCTTCCGGGTCAGTTCCTTCGCCCCGAGGCCGCCAAGTGCGACAGCACGGGTCGCGTCTTTGTGGCGGATCTCGGCAATCACCGGGTTCAGGTATTCGATTCCAAAGGGAAGTATCTGCGCATGATGGGATCGAAGGGCACTGCCCCGGGGCAGTTCCTGAAGCCCGCTGGACTTGCCTTTGACGCCAGCGACAATCTCTACGTATCCGAGCTCGCCGGAGCGCGGGTGCAGAAGTTCAACCCAGCCGGAGAAGTAATTGCGATCTGGGGCGAAGAGGGCAGCGGCCCGGGGCAATTCGGCAACCTGCACGGCATTCTCGTCGGCCCCGATGGCTCGGTCTACGTCGCCGACACCGCGAACCACCGGGTCCAGGTGTTTCGCATGGCTTCGGCGCGGCGCTGAGGGACTCCCCGGTGCCCACTTTCGGAGCGACCGAGGTCGAAAGCGAGCCATCGGACACGATCGATCCGCTTTCTCTCGCCCAGGCGACATTGCACACGATGTCGCAGCGCTACATTGTCTCGGTTTTAGTACTCGCGGTCGTCAGTGTCTGCTCGATCGTATGGCTGCTGGGCCAGGTTTCGAACGTGACCCGACAGGCGTCTGCAGCGGAATCTTGGCTGAAGGTTCAAACGATTCTTTCGAATATCACCCTCGAGATCGTGAGCACCTCGTCGAACACCGAAGGCCAGTGGAGGGCCGTGGTCGCCAGGATTCTTGCCCAGAGCGAAGATCTGGAGGTCGCGTACACCAAAGCCGAATCGCTCGAGATCCGAGTACTACGGGCCACCGACGCGCGGATCTCCATCCTTTCCGAGATCGAAGCAGATATCAACGGATTCAGGATCGCAGTGGTTACCATTTTGGCGACCCAATCGGGATCGTCGGAACTCGAGGATCGGCAACGCCTGGTGATGATTCGAGCCAGGCTACTCAAGGGCACCGTCGAATCCCTGTTTAACGAGGCTGCGGCGGATTCAAAGATGGCGAATATTCAGCTCCAGGGCGCGGCGTTCAAGGCGGGTGGCGCCAACGTGCTGGCAGCGTTGATCGGCGCGGTCTTCGCCAGTGTACGTCGCAAACAGTCGGACGAACTCGTCGAGAGTCTCGAAAAAGCTCGGCTCGAAGCGGAGTCGGCCTCGCGAGCAAAGGCGGCCTTCCTCGCCACCATGAGCCACGAGATCCGCACACCGATGAACGGCGTCATCGGCATGACAGAGCTACTGCTCGCCACCGACCTGACCCCAGAGCAACGAGAATATGGCGATACGGTCGCGGGCTCTGCCGAAGCCCTGCTGTCGGTCATCAACGACATCCTCGACTATTCCAAGATCGAAGCCGACAGGCTGGAACTCGAGACGATCGATTTCGATCTACGTTCGACCGTCGACGGGGTGATGGACGTCATCGCACCGATAGCCTGGGAAAAGGGGATCGAACTCGTCTCGCTCATTCACTACGACGTCCCCGTCGCGTTGCGCGGCGACCCGGGGCGCCTGCGTCAGGTTCTGATGAACCTGATCGGCAACTCGCTCAAGTTCACGCCCGAGGGGGGGGAGGTCGCGCTCGAGGTCGTTCTCGAGAGCGACGACGGGCCGCACTCGAAGCTTTGCTTCACGGTCAGTGATACGGGGATCGGAATTGCGCCGGATCGAGTGGAAACCCTCTTTGATTCGTTTACACAAGCGGATGTTTCGATGACCCGCAAATTCGGTGGGACCGGTCTGGGGCTCGCAATCGCCCAGCAGCTGACGAATCTCATGGGAGGCAAGATCGAAGTCGAGAGTACCCTGGGTGAGGGAACGTCGTTTAGTCTCAGACCTGTTTTCGAAAGGCAGCCTCGAGCAGCGCAGTCCGTAGCGAACCCACGGGGCAATCTCCGGGGCCTCAAGGCGTTGCTCGTTTCCTCGAGTCGAGCGAACCAGAAGGCCTTGCAACACTATTGCGAAACCTGGGGCGTCGAGTTGCACGTCTGTTCGGAGGTGGACAGTGCGCTGCAAGCGCTGCAGGAGTCCAGAGAAAGCCGCGCTATTTTTGATTTTGCGATCCTGCATGGAGTTTCGGGTGACGAGGATCTCGGGCCTACGATCAAGCGCCTGCGGTCAAATGACTTCGCCGATCTTCGACTCATCTTGCTCGCCCCCTCGAGTCAGCCCGGCGACTCGCGGATTGCACGCGGTCTCGGAATTGACGGTTACCTCACCCAGCCGATGCATCGCTCTCATCTCTTCGACGCTTTCGCGGAAATCACGGGGCGACCCCTGGTCAGAGACGATTCGAAGCTCGACAAGGATCTGACGCAAGATGCACTTTCGGATCAACAGGAGGCCGGCGCATCGGTGCTCGTCGTGGAAGACAATCCGGTGAATCGGAAATTGGTCGTCCGCATGCTCGAGAAGATGGGCCATCGTGTCGCCGTCGTCGTGAACGGGCGTGAGGCCGTCGAGGCTGTCGAAGCAGCGGCGTATCAATTGGTCCTGATGGACTGCCAGATGCCCATCATGGATGGATTCGAAGCCACACGTCAGATCCGACTGGGCGAGCGGGATAAGAACGTGCATATCCCGATCGTCGCTCTGACCGCGAACGCGATGGCGGGAGATCGGGAGCGATGCCTCGATGCAGGCATGGACGATTTCCTGAGCAAGCCCATCCGCACAGAAGAATTGAGGGGCGCCATCGAGCGTAATCTCCAACCTAGTTGATTTTCTTCGCTGGGGCGCTCGCCGTTCGTCAATGAATTGGCGGCATATCGATTCAGAATCAGGGAATTGATAGATTATGAAGGAATCGTCCCTTCACTGTTGGAGTTCCCTTGGTCTTCACCTCGATCTCTACCTCGACCTGCGCCCGCCGTTGTCGGATCTCCGCGCCGCTTGTTGCCTTCCTGCTAGTTGGGCTCCTGGGTTGCGGGTCCGGAGGCGACGACGGCGACTTTCCGTGCTCGGCCCAGGCGGGCAAGGCGGATCTGCTGGATATCATGGAAGATGTCTATCTCTGGAACGACGAGCCCGACCAGGCGAGCAAGTATTCCCTGGATCTCGGCTCTTATCGAGACGAGTACGACCTGCTCGACTTCCTCCGCTACATGCCAGAAATCTTCGATCGCGGCTTCAGCTACATCACGACGACGAGCGACGATGAACAGTTCTTTGGCGAAGGGGAATACCCGGGCTTTGGCTTCTTTTTGTCCGACCTCGATCAGGGCGAAATTTTCATTACCGAAGTCATTCCAGACAGCCCGGCCGAAACCCAGGGCATGCAGCGAGGGGATCAGATCCTCGCCATCGGTGACACGACGATCGATTCCATGACCGAGATCGAGGATATCTTTTTTGCCCTGGGTCCCGCACAACTCGGAGTAGGGCGCAGCTTTGATCTGGAAGCCCCGAATGGCGACTTGCGCACCGTGAACCTCACCACCAAAGTCATCGTCATCGACCCTCTGCCCTTTACCGACGTATTCGATGTGAATGGGGACATGGTCGGCTACATGCTCTTCCACACCTTCATCGGCCCGGCCGTCGCAGATTTGCGGCAGGTCTTTGCCGTCTTCAAGGCGATGGGGGTGAGCCGCTTGATTGTGGATTTGCGCTACAACGGCGGCGGACTGCTCGACGTCGCGGCGACTTTCAACGATCTTCTGGGCGGCCCATCCCGCGAAGACATGGTTCAGTTTCGACTGACGTTCAACTCAAAATACTCCGATTCCGACGAGGACATTCTCTTCGTGCATGAAACAGATTCCATCGACCTCGACCAGATCGTGTTCATCACGACCGGAAATTCGGCTTCTGCCAGCGAGCTCATCATCAACAGTCTCCTTGCCTACACAGAGATAGATGTCCAAATCGTAGGAGGTCAGACATTCGGAAAACCTGTGGGTCAGGTGCCCTTCGGCTTCTGTGACGGGGCGCTGCTGCTGCGGGCCGTTGCGTTTCGCGTCGCCAACAAGCTCGGCCAGGGCGACTATTTCGATGGGCTAGCGCCCGACTGCCAGGCCGATGACGATCTGAGCACGGCCCTGGGCGACCCGATGGAAACCTCACTGGCCGCAGCTTTGACGCTCATCGAAACCGACATGTGCCCGGTGACGGTGACTGCAGCGCGCGCAGCACCGTCCGCAACCAAATTGCCCGATGTTTCAGCTCGCGGCACCACTCCCTGGCGCAGAGAAGCCCGAGTCTACTAGCCGCGGCACACGGCTCGCTTTGACCCGGCTATACGTCAAACATGCTCATCCCGGCCCCGACGGGCACGGCTTCGGGGTAGACGCTGGCGAGTGAGCCCATGGTCCCGGGGTCGTGGAGCAGGTTTTCGTCCAGCTGGAAGTCTGCGCCACGCTCGCACAGATCTTCGTTGAAGATCTGTGCGATGTCCCGAAGCGAGAGCGTGTCGTGTTCGACGCACTTTCGCTCCTCTTCGCTGGAGTAGATATCGGCCTGCCAGAGTACGCTGGCGCGAATCTCGTTCAACGGAGCGCTATAAATCTCTTTGCCGCAATCCGTCACCAGCCAGTCGCCAGAGTCGTCGCCGGCGGGCGCCAACACGGCTTGTAGACTCACGCGCTGGGTTCCGGCATCGAAGGGTCCCACCGGCTCCACCTGGTGAAACATGCTGTGGATGTCGCCGACTAGTGCGCTGTTGGCCATGGCTTTTGAATGTCGCGCGGGGGGCTTGTCGGGACCGTCCGACCAGTACGAGAGCCCACCGCCCTCGACGTCGTTTATCCGCTGTCGGACATGAATAGCTGCAATCAAAAAGAGTTCTATGATGACCGGCAACATCGCTATCGATGACGGTTCTCTATGCTTATTTTGAGAGCCAGCGGCGGCGCCATCGACTTCGACGAATCCGACTCCTGCTAGAAATCAGATGTCCCCAAATTCAGTTCGAGCGGCCAGGGCATCTTCCAACGCTGGCGAGTGTTCTCTCAGACTGCTTCCCCAATTGTGGGCAATCTGCCTCGAAACGAAAATAAAGATAGGTCCGTTGGGCTGGAACTGTCATTTATGAAACGGAAGTAGCGAAACCTGTCGCCTTCTCGCCATTTGAGTTCGGCGCGAGGAAATCATGACATCGACTCTCCAGCCTAGTTTTGCTCGATGAGGCCATGGTGTTTTATCCTGTTTTCATTGTTTTTTCTCACTCGATGAGCAGCGAGTGATATCATGCGCAAACGAAGTTTGACGGCAGCAACACGGGAATAGGCTGTAGATCGCGAGCCCTTGGTCTTGTTTCGAACGAAACTAGGGGGAGGGACACGGTGGCGGCGAGAAAGAAAGCGGCGAAGAATAAGGCAACGCAGACGACGGCCCAAAAAGCCGCCAAGCAGAAGAGCGAGAAGCCCACATCGAATTCGACTGCCAAGTCCCCCGCGAAAAAGCAAGCTCTAATCGCCGCAGAGTCGCCGACTAGAAGATTCTCCAAGACCACCGCTGCAAAAGCCATTCAGGTGAGGTCCGACGGCGGATTCATTTGCCTGGACTTGACGGCCAGCCAGATTACGGATTCAGGGCCGATGCGGGGCCTCATCATGGTTGGCTTCGCTGCTCCCGAGGCAGATGTCGCGCCTGCAATTCCTCTCGAGACAGGAAAGCTCGAGAAAAAGGGGGGAGAAAAGCGCGGCAGTCGAGATATCACGCTCGAGCGAGAGCTTCAATTAACGAAGGAGAGCTTCCAGCGCACCATTGAAGAGCTGGAGACGTCGAACAATCAGTTGAAATCCACCAACGAGGAGATGCAGAGCAAGATCGAAGAACTCTCCCGCTCCAACGACGAAGTGAGCAATCTCCTCGATGCCAGCGACATCGCCACCATCTTTTTGGACAACGATTTGTGCGTCAAGCGCTTCACCCACCAGGCGACCAATGTGGTGCGGCTGATTCATTCTGACGTTGGACGGCCTCTTGCGGACATCGTCTCCAGGCTCGACTACACAGCGCTGGAGTCCGATTCCCGAGAGGTCCTCAGGACGCAGTCGTCCAAACAGGCGGAGGTGCGGAGTGAGGATGACACCTGGTACCTGATGCGAATCATGCCCTATCGAATCGCCGAGAACGTGATCGATGGGTTGGTCATTACCTTCGTCAACATCAACGCACTCAGGGGAGCCGAGCGGGCGTTGGTGCACTCGGGTGATCGTGGATTCGAAGGGAAATCACTTGCACTGGCGAGCGCCGACAAAGATGAGAAAAAACGAAAGATGATGAAGCGGGAAATTCCTGCGGAGTTTCGACATCATGCAAAACGGGGAATCGAGTAGGCGACAGACGGCCGATCTTCGCAGGCGGGCAAAGACACGTCTGTGTAAGTCTGCGACCGCCATCGAGGGGATGACCCGGGAGGAGATCGAGAGGTCGATGCACGATCTCGAGGTTCACCAGGTGGAACTCGAAATACAGAATGAAGAGCTTCGAAGAACGCAGATCGAGTTGCTCGTAGTGAAGGACAAGTACATCGCGCTATACGAAAACGCGCCCAACGGCTACATGACCATCGATTCGACGGGAAGAGTGCTGAAGGCCAACCTCACCGTGGAGAGGTTGCTGGGCGTACGACGCAGCCAGTTGATCGAACTGCCGTTCCACTTCTTCCTGCGCAGGGCGGAAAAGTACAAGCTGGAGCAGCACCTCGCCGAAGTGTTCAAGACTGGAACGCAACAGTCCTGCGAAATCGAGATCGGGAGGTTGAAGACTGGAAATCTGCTGGTTCGCATGGAGTCGGTCGCGGTTGCATCCGATGGCGACGGATTCAGGGAGTGTCACGTCTCCCTTTTTGATATCAGCGCGCGCAGGCAAGCGGAGTTGGAGCTTGTTCGGCACCGCGACCAGCTGGAGGTCCTCGTGGCAGAGCGGACCCAGGAGCTTGCCGAGTCGCGCCTGGCGCTTTACCGAGCGGATCGCCTGGCCTCGCTGGGCACCCTCGCGGCCGGCCTCGCCCACGAATTGAACAACCCTTTGGGAATCATTCGTCTGCGCGCCGACGAAGCGTTACTCGACGACGACCTGACGGCATGCAAGATGGCGCTCGAGTTTATCAACGAACAAGTAGAGCGTTCCGCGGAAATCGTAGCGGGAGTACTGCGTTTCTCGCGCGAAAAGAAAACGAAACATGGCAAGGTGGATCTCGCTGATATCGTTCTGCGGTCGATCGACTTCGTCCGGCATTACGCAATCTGCGCAAAGGTACAGTTAGTCTGCCAGGTCGAAGAAGGGCCGGCCTTCGTGATGGGCAGTGCCAGCGAGCTCGAACAAGTGGTGGTCAATCTGATTCGCAATTCTATCGAGGCGAGCGACTGTGGAGATCGTGTCAGCATTGCCTTGCCGCGGCTGCGCAACCTCATTAGATTGACTGTATCCGACGAGGGCAAAGGCATGACCGACGAGGTCCGGGAGCACGCCTTCGACCCCTTCTATACGACCAGGCGAGATTCGGGTGGCACGGGTCTGGGGCTGAGTGTTGCGCACGGAATCGCGAGGCAACACAACGGTTCGATCAACATCCAGAGCCAGGTGGGCAAGGGGACGACGATCGCACTGGAGCTTGCGGTGTATGATGATGAAGTAGATAGTGGAGCCAATCCGGGCGCGGATTGAGATTGGCGGAGGCAACAGTATGGCCAAAGTCTTGATCATCGACGATGAGGAGAACTTCCGGGACACTCTTTGCAAATACGCCTCGCGCCTCGGTCACGAAGTCGAGTCGGCTGGAGATGCCATCACTGCATTGAAGAGTGGGCGCATGATGACCCCCGATGTCATCTTCGTCGATTGGATGTTGAAGAGCGAATTGAACGGTCTCGATGTGATTCAGATGTTGCGAGAGAGCGCCCCGGAGTTGATCGCCGTCGTCATCACCGGCGACCTCGCACTCGAGCTACCCAGTAGACTCGAGGAGGGTGGCAGGACTTCCATCCTGCGCAAACCCTTCGGCCTGTCGGACTTCAAGGCCGCTCTCGACGACGCGGTCCTCATGCACTCGAGTCAGCGATAGGGGAACTCGCTAGCCACCCGCCACCGCACCCATGAAATGGACCTCGCTCTCGGGCTGTAGAGGGAGGTACTTGGGTTCGTTGTGGATGTCGCCATCGATTGCGGCGGCGGCATTATCGAGTTTTCCCTCGAGTTGGGGGTAGCGGATACAGAGCGCGGCGATCAGATCGACGATTCGGGCCGCATCGATCTCGACCCGTTCGTTCCCCTCGACCCACTCGCGTTGTGCCCTCGAGAAGATGACTGTCGCCACAGCGTATGCTCAACCTTTCTTGCGTTCGATCTTGTGTTCGATGGCCGCCAGCACCCGCGGCGGCGTCATCGGCAGCGACTCGAAGCGAATGCCCGTGGCGGCATGCACGGCATTGGCCACCGCGGCCAGGGGCGGCACGATGGGCGCCTCGCCCACCCCGCGAACGCCATAGGGATGGATCGGGTTCGGCACCTCGACGATCACCGGGTCGATCATCGGCAGGTCCGAAGCGACCGGCATGCGGTAGTCGAGAAAGCCGGGGTTCTCCATCTTGCCCTCGGCGTCCCAGAGATACTCTTCGTTGAGTGCCCAGCCGATGCCCTGGGCGGCGCCGCCCTGGAATTGGCCCTCGACATAACTCGGATGAATGGCCTTGCCGGCGTCCTGAATTGCGGTGTAGCGCAACACCTTGGTGCGTCCGGTTTCCGGGTCGACTTCGACGTCGCAGATATGTGTGGCGAAGGCCGGGCCCGCGGCCGGAGGATTCACCGAAGCACTCGCGACGATGGGCCCGCCGGTCATGCGCATTTGCCGGGCGATCTCGCCGAGCCCGAGGGGCTCTTTGTCCGAAGCGCCATTCACTCCGACCGCCGAGCCGTCGCGCCATTCGACGGCATCCAGTTCGACGCCCCAGATGGTTGCGGCCCGGGCGCGCAGCTCGTCCACCACATGCTTGGAGGCTTCGATCACCGCCATGCCGGTGGCAAAGGTGACTCGGCTGCCCCCCGTGAGATCGCAATAGCCGACGCTGTCCGTGTCCCCCACCATCGGGCGCACGCGCTCGGCGGGGATGCCCAGTTCCTCGGCGCACATGATTGCCATGGAAACCCGCGATCCACCGATATCCGGGTTGCCCGTGCGCACCACCGCCGAGCCGTCGTCGTTTACGCTCACCGTGGCACTCGACTGCATGCCGGCGTTGAACCAGAAACCGCTGGCGATCCCGCGTCCCTGGTTCTCGCCCAGGGGTGCTTTGTAGTGGGGATGTTGTCGAGCCGCTTCCAGGGTCTCGCGGAAGCCGATCCTCTTGAAAATCGGACCGTAGGGCGCCCGGTCTCCTTGTTGCACTGCGTTCTGAAGTCGCAACTCGATGGGGTCGCGTCCGAGCTCACAGGCCAGCTCGTCCATTAACTGTTCGAGCGCGAAGGCTGCAATTGGAGCGCCGGGGGCACGATAGGCCGCGACTCTCGGCTTGTTCAGCACGACGTCGAGCCCCTCGATGTTGAAGTTCGGAATCTTGTAGGGCGTGAAGACGCACATGCAGGCGGCACCGACCGGCGAGCCTCGGAAGGCGCCCGCCTCGAAGGTCAACTGGGTATCGCCGGCGACGAGGGTGCCGTCGGCCTTGGCGCCGATACGCATCTTGATCCTGGCGCCGGACGCCGGGCCCGTGCTGCGGAAAACCTCTTCGCGATTCATCACGAGCTTGACCGGGTGCCCGGACTTGCGAGAGAGCACGATTCCGATCGGTTCGTGATAGATGGTGGTCTTGCCCCCGAAGCCGCCACCGATCTCACTCGGAGTGACCTTGAGATCGTTCGGATCGCAGCCCATCACCATCGCCGTCGAACTCTTCACCATGAACTGGCCCTGGGTGCTGCACCAGATATCGCTCTTGCCATCCTGACGGGTGTTGACCAGGCAGGCGTGGGGTTCGATATAGCCCTGATGGACCATGGGGGTTTTGAATTCTCGTTCGAGCACGATGTCCGCTTCGGCGAAGCCCGCCTCGAGATCGCCGCCGCTGATCACGATGCGCCGCGCCACGTTCGTCGGTCCTTCGGGCAGGGGCTTCGCGCCGATGGGCGCCTGGTCCTCGTGCAAAATGGGAGCGTCTTGCGCGAGGGCCCGTTCGAGACTCATGACCGGTTCGAGCTGTTCGTAATCTACGACGATCAGCTTGCAGGCCTGCTGGGCCTGCTCGAGGGTTGTCGCAGCAACGGCGGCAACGGCGTGACCGTGATAGAGCACCTTTTCCCGCGCCAGCACGTTGCGCGAGATCTCTCCAAAGTCGATTCCGCCCGAGAGCTCGCCCATCCATTCGCAGGGAATATTGGGCAGGTCCGCCGCAGTGGCGACGGCCTTTACACCCGGAAGCGCTTCTGCCTTGCTGGTATCGATCGAGATGATGCGCGCGTGGGCGTGAGGGCTGCGGTGAATTGCGCCGTGGATCATTCCCGGCAGGCTCAGATCCGCGCCGAAGGCGGCGCGCCCCGTCACTTTATCGACTCCGTCGTGACGAATCGGTCGCGTGCCCACTTGCTTGAATTTACGCTCGTTGGGTTCGCTCACGCGCCTTCTCCCCGAAGCTCCGCCGCAACGTCGAGGACTGCGCGAATGATTTTGTCGTAACCCGTGCAGCGGCAGAGGTTGCCGGCGAGGTAGTAGCGGGCCTCTTCCTCACTGGGATTCGGATTGCGCTCGAGCAACGCCTGGGTCGCGATGATGAAGCCGGGTGTGCAGATGCCACACTGCAGTGCGGCGTGTTCGAGAAATTTTTGTTGGATGGGGTGCAGCGAGGATCCGTCGGCGACGCCCTCGATCGTCGCGATCTCGCGTCCCTCGGCTTCCGCGGACAGCACCAGGCACGCGGGTACCAGCCGTCCTTCGAGCATGATCGAGCAGGCGCCACAATCGCCGGTCGAGCAACCTTCCTTCGTGCCCGTCAGGCCGAGATCGTCGCGCAGGGTGGAGAGCAGGCTCTGCTGCCCTTCACACAAGAACTCGACGGGCTCGCCATTGACTGTCGTTTGAATCTGAATCTTTGCCACGCTGCTTGTTCTCACTCTCTATGCTGGATTGCTTTCGTCAAAAGGACTAACGCGCCCGGGCGCGTTCGTAGGCGATTTTGGCGGCGCGTTTTGTGAGCACCCCCGAGATCTTCTTTCGGTACTCGATCGTGCCCCGGCGATCGTTGATCGGATTTGCGGCGTCGCTCGCCGCCGCAGCCGCGCGAGCCAGCGCACTGTCGTCGAGTCGCGATCCGACGAGCGCCTCGGCCGCAGCCGGGACGAGCAGAACCTTTGGCGCCACCGCGGCGAGGGAGACGCGAGCTGCGGAAACTACACCGTCGCGGTCGAGACTGATGGAGACAGCGGCACCCACGACGGCGATGTCCATCTCGCTGCGCGGGATCAGGCGCAGATAAGCATCGGCGGTCTTCGGCTCGGGTGCCGGCACTTTAAATTCGACCACGAACTCCCCGCGCTCGAGCACGTTCTGTCCCGGCCCGGTGGTGAAATCTTCAACGGCGACGGATCGCTCTCCGTCGGGTCCGGCGATGATCGCCTTCGCGTTGCACACGACCAGCGCCGGGACCGCGTCGGCGGCAGGCGAGGCGTTGCAGAGGTTGCCAGCCCAGGTCGCGCGACCCTGGATCTGGCTCGATCCGATCAGGTCGGTGGCTTCGGCAAGTCCGGGCCAGAGGCTGCGGATCGAATCGTTGCCGAAGACATCTACCGCCGGAACGGCCGCTCCGAGCTTGAGTCCCTTCGAGTCGAGCAGAACCGCGTTCAAGCGGGGAATGCGCTTGATGTCGACAAAGACGCCGGGCCTGGGGGCACCGAGGCGCATTTGCACAATGAGGTCTGTGCCCCCGGCGAGCACACGCGCTTCGCCCTGGGCTCTGAGCAGCGCGACGGCTGCTTCGACGTTCTGGGGGGCTTCGTAACGAGACGCTTGCAACGGTGGGGCTCCTCGGCTCGGTTCGACGGGTTCAGGGTCCGTCATTATGGCGCGTTGCGCCCGTGCCGCACGTCTACTCCGAAATCAGCCGGGATCAACAGGTGAAACGTCGGGAGCATCGACCCGAATCGGGCCGATGCTCCCCTGTGTAAATTCAATCGAACCGTCGTTCGATTCGTTCGGTCTAGATCTTCGAGAGCGTGTTCTCGTCCGTGTGGTGCATCTCGGCGCCGTCGTGAGCCGACATCGCGAGAACCGAGTCTTCCTTGTAGGCGTAGTTGCCGCCCGAAAGGTCGACTTCGAGTTCATACGAGACGGTCTTGGCCGCTCCCTTGAAGAGATACTCGTTCGACAGGATGCCGTTGGTCGACGATCCCTGCTTGGCGCTCAGGGTGAAGCTCGTGGCATCGGCCGCAGCGTTTCCCACGGCGCTGATGGTCGTCGACCGCGGAATCATGAAGTTGCGCGAGATCTGGCCGGTAGCAGGCTCCCACAACCAGTATCCCACTTCCATGTGGAAAAAATCATCGGCGCCGATGCGCCAGGCCTTCATGCGATAGTCCAGCCCGAATAGCCGTTGCGGGCCGTTGTCCACCGGACCGAAGGGGTCAAACGTGATTTCTTCTCGGTAGAGGTTTTCGATGTCCTGCTTTTCCGAGTAGGAATAAGAAAAGTCGCGCCCCTTGTCGCTGGCCCACTAGCCGGCGAGCTTCGCCAACGGACCCCACTGATCGTCAACGTCCGCGAAGGCGGCCATGTGTGCCGGCTTGTTGAAAGAGGTTCCTGCCATCGTCCTGTCTCCTTAGTATTCAACGTGAATGGAAAACGCCGGAGCTCGGCTCCGTGCGGCCGAAATAGTAGCGGCTCCGACCGAGCGTAGCTGCCATGGCGGTCTGTTCCTCACGCGAGACGGATCCGCTGAATTTGACGCGCTAACAAACAAGCTAGACTGGCCCCGGCGGAGCGACCGTGTTTCGCAGACGGTTGGGGCGCAATGAGAAGCTTCCGCAAACAATGGTCATTCGCGCTAGTCCTCGCCTTGATCGTCTTGATCTCGATCGAGACCCTCGCCCACCTCTTCTACTTTGCCCGCTACGGTAATTTCTATTCGCTCAGCGATCTCCCGCGGCACACGGTGCAAAACGGCACGCCGGACGGTCCTGAGGTTGAGGTTGCCGAGTTCGCCGAGATCGCTCAGCGTCGCATTCTCCATCCCTATCTCGGGTATGTGATGGATCGCCCCGAAACCATGGGGATCAGCGGCAGGACACATCCGCTGCAACAACGCGCCAAGGGGAAGTTCATCGTCGCCGTCACGGGGGGATCGGTGGCCAACCAGGTGCGGACGGCGCTCGGCGAAGCGTTTCGCCTCGAGTTCGAAGCACGCGGACTCGAACTCGAGCCGATCATCGTAAGCCTTCCGGTTGATGGTTTCAAGCAACCCCAACAGCTGGCCTCGGTGATTTTTTTTCTCGCCCTGGGAGCCGAGTTCGACGCGGTGGTGAACATCGACGGATTCAACGACATCGTGCTGCCGATCACAGACAACTACGAGCGAGAGGTTTACCCATTCTATCCGAGGTCCTGGAATTCGTTCGTAAATCGAAGACCCAGTCAACGTACCGTCCTGGGCGCCGGCGAGATTTCCTTTCTGAGGCAGGGTCAACTCGAGCAGATCCAAGACGCCCAGTCGTCGGTAGCGGCTCGCAGCGCCGTGTTCGGCCTCTATCGCAGTCGCGAGCTGCGGCGCGCCGCCGCGCGTATTGGAAGCATTCAGCGGGAGCTGCTCGCCGAGAGGACCGATCTTCCCTTCGAGGCACAGGGTCCGTATGAGAAATACGACGACATCGCCCAGGTCTATGCCGAGGCCGCGAACGTGTGGGCGAGATCATCGATCTTGATGCACCACGTGCTCGAAGGAGTCGGCTCGACCTACTTCCACGTGCTTCAACCGAATCAGTACGTCGCCGGAAGCAAGCTGCTGACGGATTCCGAAAAGAAAATTGCCTTCGACATGAACCATCCCTACGCGCCGATCGCCACCCGGGGATATCCGTACTTGTTCGAGGCATCTCGCCAGATCGTCGAGTCGGGTGTGCTTTTCTACGACGCCACGCAAATTTTCCGGGACGTAGCCGTAGACGTCTATCAGGATCCGTGCTGCCACTTCAATCGCTTCGGAAAGGAGTTGGTTGCGCGATCGATCGCCGCATGGGTGATGGATTCTTTGTCTGGGTCCATTTAGACCCAACCAGGCATTGCTGGACTTGATTCTTCTTGCCGACCGCTGCCAAATCCGCCCAGCCAGTGTGCCCAACCCCTAGCGGGGGCCGTGGCCGGACAGTACGCTGCGGCGACACCACTTCATAGTTGCATTGCAAATCATGTGATCTGAAGCAGTGGGCTAGTCGTCATACGCATGAATCTGTTCGTGATCGAGGTCGAAGGGCATCGGAACTGCCTTCGACCTTTTTTTCCGAGCGCTGTAAGGAAAGCGAAGTCGGACGCGTCGGCGTCTCATTCGGACTACTATGTTGGCCTAGATGGAAAAGAAGCTAGAAACGAAATTGGCGGGCCAGTTTGCTCGCACCCGTCGACGTGCGACTTCGGACCACAACTGAGACTTGAATGCATCGGCCCACCGTCACAGTCTTCATCCCGGTCTACAATCGAGGCCGCTATCTCGCGCAAGCAGTGGACAGCATGCTTGCCCAGACCTACCGAGATTTTGAGATTCTGATCCTCGATGATGGATCCGAGGACGATTCGCTCGAGATTGCCCGCTCCTACCGGGACCCTCGCGTTCGAGTGGAGACCAATTCGAAGAACATCGGCAACACACCGACGCGAAATCGCGGAATCGATCTATCGCGAGGGCGCTACATCGCAACCCTGGACAGCGATGACTTTGCCATGCCGGAACGCCTGGCAAAGCAGGTCGCATATCTCGAGGCTCACAAGGATTGCGTCGCCGTCGGGTCCTGGATTCGCAAGCAGGACGACATGACCGGAACGAGTCGGCTGAAGCGTCATCCCCTGACCTCTCGCGAGATGAAGGCCTGGTTTCCCTGGAACAACTCTCTGAGTCAGACCTCGATCATGGTGCGAGCGGATACGCTGAAGCTCCTCCGATACGACGAGAGCTACGAGCAATGCCAGGACTACGACCTCCACATTCGACTCTCCCGCGAACACGACATCGCGAATCTGCCAGAAGCTCTGACGGTCAAACGGCTGCACTCTGAACAGACGACGCGAAAGGTCAAAATTGGATCCGAAACGAAACTTCGGGTGATCCGAAAACTTCTCGGAGAGTTGGACATCGAACCGACCGATAACGAATTGAAACTCCACTACATTCTGACCCGGCCCGAATTGCGTCGGGGAGCCGTCGATACCAGCTCCCTCGACGCGGTCGCGATCTGGCTTCGCAGGCTGCTTGGAGCCAATGCCCGCATGCAGTCATTGCCAGAGCCCGAGTTTTCGAGGGTCGTTGCCTCGGTCTGGCTTGTGGCGTGCAAATCGGCGGCGGTCGCGAAGCCCTGGCGCGTTCCTTCCATGCTGGCAACGCGCCCGTTTTCCTCGCATATCCTGTCAGCGGTGGGTCAGCGCGCGGCGAACTACCTGGGAAGGGCCTGAATTCGGTGTTTTGTGCTCAGAAACCGACGCTCCAACGATCCAACATGCGCCTGAATCCACTCCCCGCTGCTGCCAGCTCGGCGGTCGACTTCTTCGCCAGAACGCGGAACATTTCCTCGAGCTGATCCGCCACGCTCTCCCAGGAAAAATTCTGAATCCGCTGGTGACCGCACACGGCCATCTCCTCGAGCAGCTTGGGCCGATCAAGCAGATATTCGACGGCCTCCCGCATCGCGCCCGATCGGCGCTCGATCACGAAGCAAGTTTTCAGTTGCTCTACAAAATCACTCGTCGTATAGGGTGTGCAAATTATCGGCGTTCCGCAGGCCATGGCTTCCGCGGCGGTATTGCTCCAGCCTCCGGCGTCGTCCTCATTTTGAATCAGTAGATCGGCCGATCGATACAGTTCCGGCATCTCGCTGGGAGGTATCGCGACCACTTCGGTCAACTCGATTTTGCGACTTGAACAACCCACCCGCTTATTAGAGAAGATCACCAGGCGGATCCGCTCGGACAGTGCCTCGAGTTCTTTGATGATGATATTCGTCCCCTTGCCCTTGAAGTTCGACGGATCCCTCCCTTGCGTGATGACAGTGAGTCGTTCGCCCGGGTCCCGTCGTTGCCGAGCTTCGACCGGAGGTGTAAAGTGCTCAAGGTCGATTCCCCCGATCAGATCGAAATCCTGCTTGCCCCGCAGCTTGTATTGGTTCCGCCAGCGTCCATTGTTGCCGGCGAGGCAGACATCGGGCAGGCGCTGAGTCCGGTTGATCCATCGCTGGTAGGACTGCTTGTAGTGCCCGCCGTTGAGCAGGAAATAGATCACTTTATGGGTGGCGGGGTTCTTCGCCAGATAGCGATAGGGAATGCACTTCGGGTTGAAGAAGATTGCGCAATCGGTCTCGTCTCGGAGCGACTCATCCAGACTGCGGACCGTGAAATCCTGATGCTCCGACCAGCTCGGCATTGCGAGCGAGGGGCTGTAGAGCTGTACCTGATAGCCTCGCTCTCGCAGCGGATGGGCGATGTTGAAAATTCGCTTGACGCCGCCGGTCAGCTTGTAGTCCGAATTGATGAGCGCGACCGTTAGAATTTTAGCCATTGTTTTGTCTATTCCAGTCCCGCGATTCTGAGCAGGTGATCCTCCAGGATCACGCTCTGCTTTTGCAGGTTGAAACTCTCCATCGCGTAGGCGCGTCCCGCCCGGCCCATCTTGGCAGTGGCTTCGCGGTCGCTGAGCATCTTGGCAAGGCGATCGGCGAGGGCTGCATTGTCCCCCTCGTCCACGAGGTAGCCGGTTTCGCCGTCGATTACGCACTCGGGGATGCCCGCGTGTTTTGTGGCGGCGAGGGCGCAGCCCGAGAGCATCGCCTCGATGCAAGCGAGTGGCAGGCCTTCGGCATTGCCCGAGGCCGCGCGCTTCGAGGGTACGCAGGCGATGCGGGCCTCGGCCCAGTGTTTGGGCATGTCGTCGGACGAGACCCAGCCGGGTAGTTCAGCCTCTACGCCAGCGGCCTCGAGTTGCGCGACGAGGCTACCTTTGAGTTCGCCGTCGCCGATCAGGCGGACGCTCCAGCCTTCGAGTTCTTTTTTCAGTTTCGACAGCGCGGTGATCAGCGTGTCGATGCCTTTTTTCTCGGTCCAGCGACCCGCGAAGACGAGCAGGTCTCTCTTGTCGCCAGGCTGGAACGTAGTTGGGTCGGCGGTGTTGTGGTGGACGATCATCTTTTCGTCTGGAGCCCCGTTGGCGAGGAGTTCCCGGCGAATGAAGTCCGAGCAGGGCAGGATGAGGTCGGCCTCGCGCCAGAGCCGGGCGCGGCGTCGGTTGTAGACGCGAATGAAGGAGTTTTTCGTGTTGATCGTCTTGGTCGCGTCGCCGCCGTAGTAGGTCACGGCCAGGGGCAGGTTCAGCTTGCGGGCGAGGGGGAGGGCGTATGTCCCCGATTTACCGAAACTCGCATGAATGGCGACGGGATTGAGCGAGCGCAGGGTGAATTCAAGATTTTTCGAGATCGCACCCATCTGCTTGAAGCCCGTTTCGCCCAGCGGGCCATGGAGCGGGCCGAGTTTGATGACCTCAGCACCCTCCGGGATCGGGCCGTTTATATTGTG